>JBGQLF010000132.1:0-11977 GCA_041499985.1 Gemmataceae bacterium | reverse complement strand
TTACTCACCAGGTTCGACAACGCGGCCGCCACCAGGCTCAGCAGATCCACGGGGCGCTGTCGAAGCCAGCTCCAGCTCTCGATGCCCCACTGGCTGACGACGTGGATCTGGAAGGCATGCACGACGATGAATAGGCCGGCGAACATCACCAGCAACCCCCAATCGACCTGCCGATAGACCTTCTCCGGCTTCACGCGGCCCACCAGCAGCACCGCGGCGGCGGCCAACGCAATCAACTCGAGCGGCAAGCCCGTGAAGAACAGCCCGATGGTCACCAGACTCACGGCTACGCTCTTGCACTGAAGCCAGGTGTGCACCCGGCTGTGTGGCAGCTCATCGGCGCTGGAGCTCAGCGCCATCCGTTTCTCCCCGTTGGCTCGCTCCGTGCCCTGGGGGCCGTTTGGGGGGACCAACCGGCGGCGATAGACGAAGGCAATCACCAGCAGGTTGAGCACCAAGCCCAGGGCGGCGACCGGCAGCAACCGGACGGCAAAGCGCCCATAGGAAATGCCTGAGTGCGAACCAATGTAGATGTTTTGCGGGTTGCCGGTGATGGTCCCCGTCGAGCCGATGTTGGCCGCCGTGGCCAGCGCGATCAGGTGCGGCACGGGATCGAAGCCCAAGCGCCGGGCCAGGCGCAGCACCAGGGGCGTCAAGGCCAGGCAGACGATATCGTTGATCAGAAACGCAGACAGCACGCCGGAGAGCGTGATGGTCACAGTCAGTAACCCCATCGGGCTGCGGATCCAACCGAGGGCCCACTGGGTCAGCCGCTGGAAAAAGCCGGACAGGCGCAGGAAGCCGACCACCACCATCATGCCAAACAGGAGGCAGAGGGTCTTGTAGTCGATGGAGTCCGTACTCACCGCCTGTTCCAGGGAGAGCATCCCGGTGACGAGCATGAGTGTGGCGCCGACCAGAGCGATGCCCGCACGGTCCATGCGCGAGCCCGGCACTTTGCCGACAGCCAAACCGAGGTAGGTCAGCGTAAACAAAATGCAGGTAAGCCAGAACGCAGTCGACGAAGCCACGGTCGCCTCTTTCTCAGTTCGGGTCCCCGCTTTTTCGGGCCGGGTTTCCGCCATCAAGAACGCCAACCGGACCCTGCCGCGCTAGCTTGGAGGAACTGCCGCCAGTGTTGCTTCCTTGGTGCGGAGTGGCTCCCGCTGACCCGTGGGTGCGCGCTGGAGCGTCTCCGGCACCAACACCACGACGAGCGTCGTCGTCACCACCCCGATGCCGGCCAGAACCCCGAACATGCCTCTGTAGCCCAGCGCATCGACCACCTGACACGAGAACGCGGGTCCCACCGCCGAACCCAACACCAGCGCCGAGCCGACGAGCACCTGCGCCTCACCGAGGCGCCGCGGGTCGGCGAGACGGTCGGTCACCCAGGCGGCCGCGAGAACTGCAAAAAAGGCTTGGGCCAAGCCGTCGAGAACCTGGATGGCCAAGATCTGCCAGGAGGCCTGGGCCACAGCCACCAGCACGAGCCGCAGGGACATCATCGTCCACCCCATGATGAGTAAGGGCCGCCTCCCCAGCCGATCGGCAAGCCGGCCCACGGGGCGAATCACGAGCATCCACACCAGCATGCTGACGATAAATGCGTAGCTCAGCAGCCGATCCGGGGCCTGTAAGTCGCGTTTCAGAAAGAGCCCGAGGTAAACGCCCCCCGGCGCGTTGGCGCTGTGAAACAGCACCATGGCCAGCACGAAGGCCCACAGGCTTGGATCCTTCCACGCCATCCGCCAAGGAGCGACCGGCCTGTTCTTTACGGAGGGGGATTCCCCCCAACCAGGCTCGGGTGCGGCTTTTTCTTCATGGATCAACAGCGCGGCCCCGACCGCCAGAACTTGCACGACGGCAAGCGGCATGAGGACGGAGGCGACGCCGTACTCCTCCGCCAGGATACTGCCCGCCAGGGCAACCGTCACGATGCTCACGGGTTTCCAGAAGCGCAAGGCTCCCAGGGCGGCACCGACTTGGCCGGCTGGCGCCAGGTGCGTCGCCTCCGCCCCGGCCAGGCTCTCCACCGTTGCCCGACAGGCCCCATTCTCGGCGAACAGGATGACCAGCAATCCGAGCCACACGACGCTGGGAGCCTTGGTGAGGAGCACCGTCGCCAGCGCCAGCAGCGCCAGCGCAACGACCAGGAAGGGCTTGCGCCACCTCAGGCGGTCAGACCAGAGACCTATGGGAAATTGAGCCAGGCCTGCCAAGGCCGCCAGGGTCGAGACCAGGCCAATCGTTCGGTCGGACATCCCTTGCTGGCCGAGGTAGAGGGGCAGGTAGGGTAACGTGAAGCCGATACCCGCCATGCCCAGCAGATACGACCCATAGAGCCCAAGCCGATTGCGGCAGTCCATGACGCCCATCCTGTCGTTTTCGGGGCACGGTTCAAAGAGGCTCGTTTCCGGGTGGCACGCCCTGAGTCTTCGAAGGGCGTGTCTTCGGCAGCCACGCAGCCCCACGCCCTTCGAAGACTCAGGGCGTGCCACCCACGCTTGAACCATGTCGTTTTCGGTGAAGGAGATTCATCTCAACCCGGTTCGTGCTTGGTCATCCCAAGCTCCTGGGAGCGACAGCGCGCATACAGTGCCGGGCCCGGATCCCGGACGCTGCAAGGCTTCACGGCCAACACGGGACAGGGTGCTTCACCAAGGACCCGTTCGGCCGTACTGCGAAACAACCACCTATCCCAGCCGTGACGGTCGTGGCTCGCCAGGACGATAAGATCACAGCGCCGTTCCGCGGCGGTTTGGAGGATGATGGCAGTAGGCTCGCCATCGCCCAGGAGTAGTTCCACGGCGATCGACGGGTCGAACCCCGCGACCTGACGGTGCAAGGCGCCCCACATCCGCTGCCAATAAACTTCTGATTGGCGGTGCGACACCACCTCGCCGTAGGTAGGTTGTTCGCAACCGAACCGTTCCACCACGTGCAGGATCAGCAGCCGCGCTTGGTGGCCGGCGGCGAGCTCGAGGGCGTAGCGCAAAGCCGTTCGCGACAGCTCGGAATAGTCCGTCGGATGAAGGATGATGCGTGGTTGCATAGTCCGCCTCACGATTTCCCGACTCGCCGTGCGCGGCAGAAAAGCCGGCGGCGGGTCACGGGCAGCGCGACCCTTCTCCGCCCCAGGGAACCGGAGGGAGGGCTGCCACCTGCCGGCGTTCGAGGTCGGCAGCTGCCTTGCCCGTACGCTCGCGAACACCAGCGGTCCTCCCGGCCCCGTGAGTTGCCCTGGCCTGGCCAGACGACGGCGATGAACAACACCGTGACATACAGCAGATACAAATCGACCCATGGATCGGAAAGCAAAAGGGTCCCCATGACTCTCTCCTAGACCTTGCGAGTGGGCTGCCCCGCTCACCCGCCGACTAATTCGTGAATCGCAAAGGGTATGCCGGTCCCACCCACCGCGGTTTTCCAGGTCGGCCTTACGGTTCTGGCTTGCTGGTGCACCGGTGCGCTAACTGGCAGACCAAACAGAAGATGCAGCGAAACCCAACGACCGGGCTGGGAAAGCGAGGTCGGCAAAACACAGCGAACTTGGAGCCTTAGCTCCTTTCTGACCGAAGGGGCGTGACGACGGGAGAGTGAGCGGAAGTCTCCCACCCCGTGGGGGAGTTTTGCCCAGAGGGTGGAACAAGGACTCGTGAGGATAGTCAGGTGGCCAAATGAAAGAGCGCGGAACCGACAGCAAAGATCTGCCAGCTGATCTTCTCAATAATAGATATTTGCTCTCCTTAAGAGTGCACACGGGGGCAGGCGTTTCTTCGGCGGCTCATCGGCCAGCGCGGAGGCGGCCGCCGGACCCCCCTCATGCGCCGTGCCGTTGAAACTGGGGCGCGGGAGAGGGTACCGAGAACCGCTGGCAGCAGCCGGCATCGGGCGCGTCTCTGGCATGAGGCCGAGGAACAGGGCCGCCGCCACCACCGCGACGCCGGCGAAGGCATAGAACGCCATCGCGAACCCGAGGTGCTGGACGAGTAGCCCCGCGACCAGGGGACCGAGTACCCCGCCCACGCTCAGGGCGGTGGCGATCAACCCTTGCAGAGAGTTGAAACCGCCCCGGCCGCGCGTCAGGTCGGCACAGATCGCCACGATGACGACGCCGTAGATGCCGGCCCCGACGCCATCCAGTGCCTGCAAGGCAATCAGCATCCGGGGATCGCTCGTCAGCGAGTACAGGAAGATCCGTACCGGTAGAACCACGAAGCCGATACCGAAGACCCACTTGCGGCCCCAGCGGTCGCACAGCCAGCCGGCCGCCAGGGCGACCGGGATCATCACCGTCTGGGCCACGAGCACCACCGCCGCCACCTGCGTGTCGGTGCCTCCCAGCCGGGCGATGTACAGGCCGACCAGGGGCATGACCGGGGCGTTGGCCAGGTGGAACAGGGCTGTCGCCGCAAAGAGGATAAGCACTCGGCGGTCCCGGAACAGCTCCAAGAAGCGGCCTGCCTCTGTGCCGTTGCCGTTGTCTGCCCCTGACGCCCTCTCCTCGTTCACCTCGTCCGCTCGGATCAGTGAGACCGACCCGGCCGCCAGGACTGAGACGACCACCACGGTGTAGAAGACTGCTGGCAGCCCCAACCAAACGACCAGCAGCATGGCCGTCAGGGCGGCCGCGAGGTTGCCGGCATGGTTCCAGCCCTGGTTAACGCCCATCGTCCGGTTCAGGGTCGCGTGCCCGACCAGCCCCAGCGCCAGCGCGCCCAGCAGCGGGCTAAAGAAGGCGTGTCCCACACCGGCGGCGAACACCAGCGGGTCGATCATCCACCAGGCGGAAGGCAGCAGCGGCAGCAGGCCGTAGCCGGCGCCCACGACGAGGGAGGCGCCAGCCAGCAGTGCCCGGCGTTGCCGAACCCGGTCCACGAGGAAGCCCGCCGGGGCCTGCATCAGGCACACCCCCAGGCCGGCCAGGGCGAGGGCCAAGCCGATGGCGTCATCCCGCCAGCCGCGCTCCGCCAGGAACTTGGCCAGGAACGGCATCACAACCCCGGTGACCTCTGCCAGAAAGAAGTTGGCCGCATTCAGGCCGGCCCGGCTCCGGATCGAGACCGGGGAAACAGGTTCCGTGCCTCGGGACACCGGGGCCCGGGACGGGGTGGGGCTCAACATGCGAACACTCCTAATAACGGTAGAAATATTCCTTTTACGCCTGGAACCGGCGTCATCCGGGTGGATCTTGTCGATGAGCGGACGGCTGAGGTTCCCCGGAGGCAGCCGCATAGGTCCGGCTCCGGCTCGGTTGTGCCAGGGCCCGCTGGCCGCCGCACGCCAGCAGGACGCCGAGGAACCGTTGCCGACCGAATCCTGCCAGTCTCGCCGCAGGAAAAGGGCGGGGCAATGGTCACTTTCCGGTCCTCTCCACGTCATGCCGCTGGGGAAACAGGCCCGGACACTTTCCAGGCACGGTGCCATGCGCGGAGGAAGCGTCGTGGGGTGAGAAGAGGGTGAGGAGGTGTTACCGCAGTCGCATTGGCAGGCTAGGCGAAAGGATACGATGGCTGGGTTCGGTCATCACGGGCGGAAGTGTGGCCGCGGGCGATGACCGAACCCAGTTGCGTCCAGACCGGACTGAAGAAACCGACGCAGCAGCACGATTCCTTCGTCTTACTGCTCGCGTCGCAGCCGCTCGATCTCTCGCCGCAATTGCTCCACCTGGTCCTGCAGGTCCCGCAAGCGCTGCTCTCGATCCGCAGCACGGCTAGGAGCAATCCCACGCGGTCCGGGAGCCGGGGGTGGCGGAGCCGCCGCCAAGTCCGGATTCTCGGCCGTGGCGTTGGTGCGCAGGTTGGTCACGCTTTGGACCTCGAAATGAGTGTCGCCCGCCGGGCCGGTTTCCGTCCGTCCGGTCGCCTGAGCCCGGTCGCCCTCCTTGAGGAGGTTCGCAAACCGATCCTGCAAGTGGGGCGGCCAGTGGAGCCAAGTGCCGTCATCGAGCACCGCCCCATCTACCTCACCCCGAGGAGCCGTGGTGAAACGCTGCACGGTGCCCCGCACCGTCTGGGCAGCGCCGTCACGGCGGTCAATCCCGCCGAGCGGGCGTGGCGCGCCGGGAGGCGGAGGTGGAGGTTGTGCGGCCAAGTGGCCGATGAGTCCACCCTCGCCGACGGCCAGACCTGTTAGCACCAACAGGGGAAAAGCTAGCCATTTCTTCATCGTAAATTCCTCCTTTGTAGAGCATCTGGGAGGCCCGGACTTCGGCCCCTCGACAGGTGGTGTCGGGTGGCCGAGGGGACCTCTCGGAACGACAACACAGACGTTTTGGCCCCAGGGCAGATCCACCTAATGCAAGCGCCGTACCGTAGGCAAGAACGCCGAGCTTTCTCGGGGCGCGCGCTGTGCCCATCGCCTCCAGCCTCGGGAGTAGAACACGTCGTAAGGCAAATCACGTCCGGGAGATGCAAGATTCCAGAGGATCTGGCGCGGCGTGGGTTCCGCCGCAGCGCGATCAGCATCACGGCATGTGCTCTTGTTCTGGGCTCAAGGGAAGGAGGTGAGCGGAAAGCCCCCGGGGGCCGGGGGCTTTCCGCTCAGATTTACGCCTGCAAGCCGTACTGTTGGATTTTGTCGAAGAGTTGCCGCCGGCTGATTCCCAACACACGCGCGGCTTGGGTGCGATTCCAGCCTGTTTGCTCCAGCGCCTGCACAATCACCCGCCGTTCCGTTTCTGCCAGGATCGCCTTGAGGGACATGGTGGTTTCGTGGGACTGCCCCAGGGCCGTTCCGGGAGTAGTCAGGCTACTCGGATGCAGGTCCTCCCGCAGGATCAACCGGCCCCGGGACAAGATGGCCGCACGGGCCAGCACGTTGTGCAGTTCCCGGACATTGCCGGGCCAGGGCTGGTTGCCTAAGTGCTGCAACGCTTCGGGTGCTAACGCCAATTGCGGCCAGTGGTGCTTACGGGCCAGGCGGCGGATGATGTGCTCGGCCAACAGGGGAATGTCGTCGCGCCGCGCCCGCAGTGGCGGCAATTCAATCGTGACCACGTTCAGACGATAGAAGAGGTCCTCGCGAAAGCGCTGCGCCGCCATCAGCGTCGGCAGATCGCGATTCGTGGCTGAGATGAGGCGCACATCGACCTGGACCGTCTCGTTGCCGCCGACACGCTCGAACTGTCCGGTCTGCAAGACCCGCAACAGCTTCGCCTGCAAGTCGATGTCGAGGTCGCCAATCTCGTCGAGAAAGAGCGTGCCCCCATCGGCTTGCTCGAACCGGCCGATGCGGCGGGCCACGGCGCCGCTAAAGGCGCCCCGTTCGTGACCAAACAGCTCGCTCTCCAGGAGCGTCGGACTGAGAGCGGCACTGTTTACCTTGAGGAAGGGCCGCGCCGCCCGGTCTGAGTTGTGGTGGATGGCATTGGCGACTAATTCCTTGCCCGTGCCGCTCTCGCCGAGGATGAGCACCGCCTCTTGACTAGCTGCCACGCGCCCGATGGTCTTGAACACCTGGAGCATGGCCGGCGTCCGACCGACCAGCTCCTCGTCCCCCGCAGCGTCGGCCTCCGGGAGACGAGCGGCCCCCAGCGCTTGCACCTGAGCCACCAGCGCCTTTTGCGTCAACGCACGCCGGACCGTGAACAGCACCTCATCGAGGTCGAACGGCTTGGTGATGTAGTCGTAGGCACCGAGTTTCATGGCCTCGATGGCAGCGGCACTGCCGCCCAGCGCGGTAATAACGATGACCGGCGTCTCTTCGAGCTGGTCCTGGTGGTCGCGGAGCACCTCCATACCCTGGCGCCCGGGCATCTTCAAGTCGAGCAGGGCCAAAGCGACGGCCGGATCACCGAGCCGTTGCGACGCCTGCAAGCCATCGGCCGCTTCCAGGACCCGGTAGCCCTCCGTTTGCAGCAACAGGCCGAGGTTGGCCCGGATCACGGGATCATCATCAGCCACCAAGATAGTCGCTTGCTCACAGTGCGTCGGCATCGCGGGACATCCTCGGCGAGCGCGGGCGGGCCGGGCAACTCCCACCTTCAGCTAGTGCCAGATCAAGGGACCTCTTGCCGAATCGTAGCCACAAGCGTCCCGCTTGTGGACTGGAGCAGCCCACAAGCGGGACGCTTGTGGCTACGTCATACAACACGTCATTTGGCCCTACACTAGGGAACAGGTTGGCCAGTCCTTCCTCCTACGAAACAGGCAAGGTCAGGCGAAAAGTAGTCCCTGGACCCTCCGTCGGCTCCCAGGCAATCTGCCCGCCATGTTGGAGCACGATTTCGCGACAGAGTGCCAGTCCCAAGCCCGTTCCCTCGGGGCGTGTCGTAAAGAACGGCTCGAACAAGTGTTGTCGATCGTCCACGCTAATTCCAGGACCGGTGTCGCTGAGGTGGATTTCCACTTGCCGTTGCTGCGCCTGATAGCGCGTGCGGCAACACAAGCAACCGCCCTGGGGCATGGCTTGGAGGGCGTTGGTCGCCAGGTTCAAGAACACCTGCCGCAAAGCACTGGCAGACCCCGGCACCGCCGGCAAGTCCGGTTGCAAATCGCCTTCCACGGAAACGCCCTGATTCGTCGCCTGGGCTTCCAGCAGTTTTAGGATCTCGACGAGAACCTGGTTGATGGCAACCGGCTGGCGCACGGCGCTGTCGGCCCGCGCGAAGTACAACAGTCGGGTCACGATCTCATTGAGGCGATCGACCGCGTGGATGACGGCTTCCAACGAGCCGGCCGTGCGGGCGGACTCGGGCAGGCGCTGCCAAAGCTGGACGGTGGAGCGGATGCCGGCCAACGGGTTGCGGACTTCATGGGCGACTCCAGCCAACAGCTTCCAGACGGCTGCCAAGTGTTCCGAATGCCGTAGCTCATCGCGGAGGCGTTCTTGCTCGCGCCGCTGGCGCTGCATCGTCCGGCCCAGGTTGAAGGTCAAGGCCAAAGACAGAGCGATGCCCCCCAAGGCCAGCCCCACCGACACCTGGTAGCGGCGGACCTGGCCTCCCAATTGTTGGGGATCGACCAGACGAAACATCACCCAGGTAACCGCCCAGGCGGGGCGCGCGGCGCCGACCGGCTCGGTGAGCACCATGACCCGGCTGGGTCCCACGTCGAGCACTTGCAGGCGATACTCTTCGGGTCCCAGAGACAAACTCTCCTGGGCTTGCGTGCGAATGAAAGGCGCTTCCAAAGGAGGCGGGTCATTGCGCCGAGACTCTTCCGTCGGGTCATGTCCACCGGTCGGGAAGGCGTAGCCGCTAAAGCGGTCGTCGTCGAGATAAAATCCACCCTCTACACCGGGGCAATCAACCAGTTGCTCTCGGGTGATGTCGCGCAGCGTGCGATCGAGCTTTTCCTCGGGTTTTCCGGACCAGGCTGCGATGGTAGACGCGGCCTCATGGGCCATTTGACCACTGGCCTGGCGTAGCTGCTGGCGCATACGCAGTTCCTGTTGCGGCAGGATGAGCGTGGTGAAGGTGTTGTACAGCAGAGCGGACAAGGACCCCAAAAACAAGACGATCACCACGGCTGTCTGCAATCTGGTGCTCCACAGTCTCCGCATGGTGCATCACCCCCCGAGACCCGGACACGAGCAAAAGCCATGCCGCCATCACCTTGTGGGCGCTCACTGGCAGGTGCGGACTACTAAACATTTGCTCATCAAGCGACAGCCCGCGCACGTCAGGTCCGTTCGTGCGCTCGCGCACCGCACCGATATCCTATCCGCGCTCCCTGCTCTGTCTTGATTCCCGGGGTAGGCCAGGTATAGTTGGTGGTGGAATGTGGGCGAAAGTGGGCGACGGTGGGAATCCTACCCAATCCTTGCCTTCTCCCGCATCCTTTCTCCCCGCGCCGCAGCGGGGAGCGGGTTGAAAAGAAACTCATGCTGCTGACCGGCACCTATCCGCGAACCCGCGACGACAAGAACCGTCTGGTCTTGCCCAAGCGGGTTCGCGAGCTGCTCGGTGAGCCAACGACGCTCTTCCTCACGCCCGGCCCGGATCAGTGCCTGTGGATCTATACCCAGGAGGGTCTGGAACGCCTGGCTGAGAAGCTCGATCAGGTGCCGGCCACCGACGCCGAAGCCCGGGTCTTCAGGCGGTTGTATTTCGCCCAGACGGAAGCGGTCGATGTCGATCGGGCCGGGCGCATCCTCCTTCCGGATCGGTTGATGCAATTTGCCGGCCTGCGGCATGAGGTGGTCCTCATCGGCGTGCGCGACCATCTGGAACTCTGGGATGCCGAGCGTTGGCAGCAGTATCTGACGCAAAACGCCCCACGCTTCGACGCCGTGGCGGAGGGCGCGTTTCCGAAGCAATAGGTTCAGGGTCGTAGGACGGCTCTCCTGAGCCGTCCGGCCCAACAGGACGGCTCAGGAGAGCCGTCCTACCAAGCTAGGTAAGGTGCACGGACACCGAGGGAGGGGCTGAGCGTAGGCTGGCCGGCATGAGCAGATGCCCGACGGCCGTGGAAACCTGTGCTGGATCTCCCAATCCGTCAGGGTTGGCCGACAGCCCCTTCACCTTTTCCTCGCGGGTCCCTTTGCCTTCGTCTTGGCAAAGGGACCCGTAGTTAGCATAATCGTTCACCACAAGCCGTGCAGCGCCGCGTGCTGGTGCGCCCGCGCCTAACCACGGTTACCTGACCGTGGACACATTGAAGGAAGCATGAACGGCCAAGCTGCCAGTTCGGAGCCGCATCATGTTGCGGAGCCGCACCATGTCGCGGTGCTGCCGGCGGAGGTGCTCCAGGCCTTGGCTCCGGCGCCGGGCCAAATCTTGGTGGATGCCACCATCGGCGCGGGCGGCCATGCCCAGATGCTGGCCGAGCGCCTCGGTCCGACCGGCCGGCTGATTGGGCTCGATCGTGACGCCGCCATGCTCGACCTGGCTCGACCACGACTCGCAGGGCTGCCCGTCACCCTGGTGCAGGCGAACTTCGATCAGCTGCGCGAAGTGCTCGACCAACATGGCCTGGCCGCTGTCGATGGCGTGCTGGCTGATCTGGGCATCTGTTCAGACCAACTCGACGCAGCCGAGCGTGGTTTCAGCTTCCAGCAGGCCGGGCCTCTGGACATGCGCCTGGATCCGGAGGAAGGCGAG
The DNA here is from genome assembly GCA_041499985.1 of Gemmataceae bacterium. Classification (GTDB taxonomy): domain Bacteria; phylum Planctomycetota; class Planctomycetia; order Gemmatales; family Gemmataceae; genus JBGQLF01. The sequence continues at coordinate 930 of JBGQLF010000132.1, read as the reverse complement.
TCGGCCAGCGCGCTGCTCCGGCGCTTGAACGAGCGCGACCTGGCTGACCTGTTCTGGCAATACGGTGAAGAGCGCTTCAGCCGGCGCATCGCCCGCAAGATCGTCGAGACCCGGCGGCGCGAACCGCTGGAGAGCACGGAACAGCTGGCAGACTTGGTACGCCGCTGTATTCCACGGCCCAAGGGACGCCGGCTGCTGATTGATCCGGCGACGCGGGTTTTTCAGGCGTTGCGGATTGCGGTGAATGATGAGCTGGGCGCGCTCGATCGGTTGCTGGCGCTGTTGCCGAACTGCGTGCCAGTAGGCGGGCGAGCGGCGATCATCAGCTTTCACTCGCTGGAGGATCGCCGGGTCAAACAGGCTTTCCGCGACCGCTCGCGCTGGCAGGCATGGACACGCAAACCAGTGCAGGCCAGCGAAGAGGAAATCCGGCGCAACCCCCGGGCCCGCAGCGCCAAGCTGCGGGCAGCCATTGGAATCAAGGATGAAGGATGAAGAATCGGTTCTTCTTCATCCTTCCAGAGAGGAGCAGGGAAGAAGATGACGCGCGAAACCAAGGTTGGGTTAGTGGTGACCTGCTCGTTCCTGTGTTTGGTGGGCGTGGTCCTCTTCTCCAAGCTCAAGGAACCCGAAGTTGCCCAGACGAGCGATCCTATGCCCTCGGCACCATCCGAACCGGAGCCGAGCCCGACGGAGAGTCCTGCCTCGGCCGCGGTGGCCCTTGCGTCCCACACTCCGAAAGAGCCTGAGCATACGGGCCCCGTCCCGGTTGACGGGTCGCCCTTGTTGCGGGTGCCCGGTGCTTCCCGCCTCGACCAAGCCCAGGCGCAAACGGGACCTCCTGGTGGAGAGGCACTCAACGCCGAGCGGAATCGCACGACCGTGGCACCACCGCCGCCCGTCGGTGAAGGAACCTTGCCTGTTGCTCCT
>JBGQLF010000131.1:0-11989 GCA_041499985.1 Gemmataceae bacterium | reverse complement strand
GCATACCGCGCGTAACCGCCGAAGGCCTCATCGCCGCCGTCCCCGGAAAGCACCACCTTGACGCTCCGCCGCGCTAGCCGGGAGACAAGGAAGGTTGGGATCGCCGACGGATCGGCAAAGGGCTCGTCATAGTAATGCGTCAATTCGTCCAGCAGGGCGACCGCGTCCGGCGTCACGATCTCCTCAACGTGCTGGGTGCCGAAGCGCTCCGCTACCTGGCGGGCATAGGGCAACTCACTGAACGCCTCTTCGCGAAAGCCCATCGAGAAGGTTTGGAGTGGTCCTTGCGTCAAGCCAGCACAGGAGGCGACGAGCACGCTCGAATCCAGGCCGCCACTGAGAAACGCTCCGACCGGCACATCGGCGATCAGGTGCAGCCGGACCGCCTCCGCCACCTTGGCCCGCACCGCTTCCTGCCACTCCTCCGGGCTACGCCGGTCATCCGGCTCGAGGCGCAGCTGCCAGTAGCAGCGCGAACCCTGGTTCATCTTCTCGGCCTGCACCACCAGCACATGGGCCGGCGGCAGCTTCTCGATCCGTTTGAAGATCGACTGGGCTCCCGTCACCATGCCAAACGCCAAGTACCCTTCGAGCGCGCTGCTATCAATCTCACGCCTGATTCCGGGATAGGCAAGAATCGCTTTCAGCTCCGACCCGAAGAGCAGCTTGTCGGCGTCCCGGTAAATGTAGAGCGGCTTGATCCCCAAGCGGTCGCGGGCTAGCACGAGCCGCCTCTGCTTGCGGTCCCACAAAGCAAAGGCAAACATGCCGCGCAAGCGTTCCGTGAGACGTTCGCCTTCCTCCTCGTAGAGGTGAACCAGGACCTCGGTATCGCTGCGCGTGCGAAACCGGTGTCCTTTCGCTTCGAGTCCTGCTCGCAGCTCCAAAAAGTTGTAAATCTCGCCGTTGAAAACAACTTGGACCGAACCATCTTCATTGCCGATCGGTTGATCGCCGCCCGCCAGGTCGATGATGGACAACCGGCGATGAACCAGACCGATGCCTGGCTCCCGCAGAAAGCCCTCGGCATCCGGTCCGCGGTGGGCGATGCTGTCCCCCATCGCCTTGAGCTGGAGCGGATCTACCGGTCGCGCCGCATCGGCATAGAACACACCCGCAATGCCGCACATCGCTTGCTCCTCCGGCTCCAACCTCATTTTGTTTAGCCGCGAGCCTCGGGCGAGCGCGGAGTCCGCGCTCGCCCGAGTGCTCAGGGCTAAACGGACACACTCTCTTGGGCCGTCGGCTCGGCGCTATTCCGATAGCGAATCACCTTGGCGGGAGTTCCGACGGCAATGCCATAGTCAGGAATCGGCTTGGTGACCACCGAGCCGGCGCCGATGACACAATGTTCGCCGACATCCGCCAGGACCAGGGCACGATCGCCGATCCACGAGTCCTTGCCGACGGTCACCCGCGGCCAGGTGCCCGGCTGCTCGCGGATCGGAATATCCAGGCGCTCGATCCCATGCTGCTTGCTGCCGTTCATGATCGAAACGTGGGAGCCCAACAACACATCATCATCCAGCGTGATATTTCCTAGACAGCAGAAGAGGCCGGCGTAAACCCGGTGACCAATTTCGGCTGTGGAATGGGAGAAGACCGTCCCAAAACTCAGACAGCTGTCGGTGCCACAGCGCGGCAGCACCAGCTGATAAAACGCACGCCGAAGATACACCCCCGTCAGCCCCGGAAGGAGACTGAAGGCCTGCGACCATCCGGGAAAAGCCTTCTCCGGTCCGAGCGCCAGCTGGCCCACTTGATAAAGCAGGAAGGCAGGCAAGACCACCAGCTTGGCCAAGCCGTTGGCAAATGCTTTCAGCAACGTTTTCATGATTGCACAAGCTCGGCGACCTCAGACGGCGTCCGCTTTCCCTTGACCTGCTGGAACAGTTCTTCAGCCTGCCGCGTCAGCGCGCTCCAGTCAAAGTGTTCCACGACCCAGCGCCGGGCCGCCTCGCCCATGCGGGTCAGCCGGGCGGTATCGGGAAGCAGTTCGACAAGCAGAGCGGCTAATTCATCCGACCGATCGCACGGAACCACCAGGCCGGTTTCCGGAATCCGCATGGTCTCGGCCGTGCCTCCCGAGGCGCCGGCCACGACGGCCTTGCCGCACGCCTGGGCCTCCAGCAAGACCATGCCGAACCCTTCGATATCCCGGTCAATCTGGCGATTGGGGAGCGCAAACAGATCGCACTGCTGGTAGCAGTACACCAGCTGCTCCTCGTCGACCTCGCCCAGGAACTGCACCTGCTCCGCTACGCCTTCCTGCGCGACCAAGGCTTGCAGAGCGGGGCGTTCCACTCCGTCCCCAAGGATAGCATACAAGATGTTCGGAACAGCCTGGCGGATGTGCCGCAGGGCCAAGATCATCTGGTCGTGTCCTTTGCGCTTTTGCAGACGTCCCACGGTCAAGACGACGACCCGCCCTTCCCAGCCCAACCGGGCACGGACAGCGCGGCTGGGCGCCGCCGGTACAAACCGTGTGGTATCGACCCCCGGGTGCAAGAGCCGGATCCGCTCCTCGGGCAGCTGCCATTGTTCGCGCAAGATCTGCTGGGTGTTGCGGCTATTGGCGATAACAAATTCCGTGTTGGCCAACACGCGCCGGATCAACCAACTGTGTTCCCGACTGTGGAAAGCTCCTTGCATTTCCTCGCCGTGGGCATAGCACACATAGGGTAGGCCCAGGTAGCATTTCAGGCCCAGCGCCAACACCCCTTCCGGCAAACACCGACCACTGTGCACAACCGTGATCCCGTTGGTCTTCACCAGGCGGCGCAGCTGCCGGCCCAAACGCCAGTAGTCGCGCAAGCCCTGAAAGCTGCGGATGCCCCATTCCTTCATCGTCAACGGCAGTCGTACCACGCGCACCTCGTGGCCGCGATCGAATTCCTCCTGGTGCGGGTGCTCGCCCGCCGCGATGACGACCTCCGCGCGCGGCAACCGCCGATAGATCTCCCAAAACCATCGGCCACTGCCTCCGTTCAGGGGGGGAAAAACCTCGCTGATCAACAGGGTAGCCACCATGGAGCGCCTCACACCCGGACAAGTTCTTGGTAGAGCCGATGATAACTGGGCACAAAATTCTCGCTCGCAAACCAGCGCTCGGCCAGCTGCCGCGCCCGCTGAGCGAAGGACGACCAGTCCGCCTGGAGCTCATCGAAGCTGTCCGCGAGGGCTGCGCCGTCGGCCACGCAGACGCGCCCTGCTTGCTCCTCGCGCACCATGTCGGCCAGCCCGACCTCCGGCGTGGTCACCACCGGCCGGCCACAGGCCAGGCTCTCCACCAGCGAGTTGGGCATCGGTTTGCACCGGTCCAGCTGCGTAAACGGAGCCACCGTCACATGGGCAGCCTGGTACTGAGTCGCCATGTCGGCACATCGGCCCACCACCACTTCCACATTTGTCAAGCCGCGCTGCGCCAACCAGTGCTGGACGCGCGGCAGGCTATCTCCCCAGCGCCGCCACAGCAGCCGAAACCGCATCTGGGGACGCAGGGCTGCCGCATCCAGCAGCTGCGGGATCCCCCTAGCTTCCAACCAGGCCGCCGCATCGGGACTGGAAGCGAAGAGCACGGTGAAAGGACCTTCCGGAGCCGGCGCGGGCGTAAAGCGCTGGAGATTCACCGGCGGGAAGATCAACCGAATGCGCGCGCGCTCAATCCCCATGCGTTCCAGTTCCTCGCGTCCGCCCGGGTACTCCACGACAAAGCGATCGATCCGTTCGAGCAGAGGCCGCGCGACGGGCGGAGTCATCACCGCCGCGGTCAAGATCGTCGGCCGGCGCCGATTCCCCACCAGGTAGAACCAATCCCCCGGCGAGCCGAAGATATGGTTCAAGTGAAAAACCGGCTCCAGAAGCCGGGTGATCAGGCGAAACACCAGGTGCAGCCGCGGGTTCAGACAGTAATACCCGCGCCGCCAGGACAGCAGCGCCCAGTAGCGCGGGCTGAGACCCCATGACACGCTGGCACGGAATTGCCGACGGAGCAGGTCCACCTCGAAGGCCACTGCCTCGATATCAGGTTCAAACGCGCTGGTCCAATAAGCTACACGCGGCGACATGTGACGATCCACTCCAACCCCTCGCGCCCCGGTAGCGCTTCCAGACCGCGGACCACCAACCGATTGAGCCAATTGGCCCGCTGTCCCAGTAGCACCTGACTGCGGTACTGCCAGGTATAGCGCTTCTGGACCGGCTGTACCTGGACCAACTCCAGACCCGCCTGGTTCAACTCCACGCCAAGCTCTGACAGCTGGTACAACTTATCATAGATCGGATACTCTTCCGGATGCGCGTCGCGCAGCGGCTTCGACAAGCGTGCCTGGACGGCATCCATCACGAAATGCCCGCCTGGCCGCAGCACGCGCCGAATCTCGCCGTAGAGCCGCTGGCGATCGGCTCGGCGGAAATGGCGCACAAAGCGGAAGCTGTAAACCAGATCGAAACATTCTCCGAAGGGCAGCTGGAAGCCGTTGCCCCGCACCCAGAGGGCGCGTTCCCCACAGGCCGGCCGGCCGTGCCCGATCATCCCCTCGTTATATTCCAGGCACACCAACAGCCCGGTTGGCTGGAGGTCACGCGTCAGCCGGCCAGGACCGGGGGCGATCTCGAGGATCTTCTCCGGCCGCGCCCGGTTCATCTGCTGCTGCACCGCCGCCACTTGCCGGTCGTGCAAGAGGCGATGCAGCTCGCTGGCGAAGCGCTGGTCGACGTAGCGCGCAGCCAGCGCTTCCCCCTGATACGCTTGCTGCAATTCGGTTTCCGATGTCGATGTCATCCGACCACCTGTGCTCGCCCGAGAAACCTTCTGGGACGCACCATTAGTATAAACTCACGAACTTCGAAATGCTTCCTAGCAATCCTGCGACGCCAGCGTCTTCCGGTAGACGTCATAGGTCTGTTCCGCACACCTGTCCCACGAGTACTTCGCCACCTGCTCAAACCCGCGCGCGACACACTCCCTCCGCATCGTGTCCGTGAGCGGCGTTTCCAGTGCCCGAGCAATGGCGGCGGGTTGCGAGGGGTCGAAATAGACCGGGGCCCCGCCCGCCACCTCGTGAAAGACCGGGATGTCGGACGCCAGTACCAGGGTCCCACACGCCATCGCCTCCAACAACGGGATGCCGAACCCTTCGTAGTAGGAGGGATAGACGAACGCCGCCGCGCCCTGGTATAGGGCGGCGAGGAGCAGGTCCGAAGGATTCACAACCAGGCGTATCCGAGACTCGAGTCCGAGGCGAACCATTTGCTTCCGTTCGGTTTCTCGCCACGGCTTCCCGGCCACGACTAGGTGTAGCTGCTTGCGGACGGCAGATCGCGCAAAGCCTTCGAGCAAGCCGCCAAAGTTCTTGTACGATGCCCGGCCGCCCACATGGAGGATGTAGGGCTGGCACCCGCCGAGCCGAGCGTGCAGCGCGGCCTGGATCCGATCTGGATGCTCCGGCCGAAACACACTGCCGTTGACGGCAGGGTAAACCACATCGATCCTCTCGGAAGGGAGGCCGTAGAAGCGCATGACATCTTGCTTGGTGGTTTGTGAGATGGCAATAATCCGCGCTGCCTGCTCGAGGCAAACGCGGTATTGTCGGCGAAGCGAGGTTCCCCACGCACCCTGATAGCGCTCTGGGAAGATTTCATGGTTCAGGTCATAGGCCCCCGCGACTTGCGGCATCGGCTCCGCGCTCATGGTGAAGTAAGTGGACTGAAAGACGCAGGGCCAGCGCCGGCGTGCACGCTCCCGCTGCCAGCGCAGCTTCGTGACCAGTTCATTGGCCCTTCGCAGCAGCGGCTCGGCCACGACATCCAGCTTCCAACTCCAGCCCGTCGCGGCAGGCAACGGTTCGCGCCATACCTGAACCCCCATCCGGGGCAACCGGCCCTGAGAGTGGTACGGCAGCAGTACCGTGATGGCGAGATCGCGCCGCTTGCTCAGCCGAGATAGGATCTCGTTGAAGTAGGTATTGATCCCGCCATGCTTTTGAAAGCCGTACACAACTCCATCCACGATAAGATGCAGACCGCCCGCCTTGGATGTGGGCGAATTCAAAGGCGAGCTGCGGCCATCTACGTTTCGCATCGAGCGCTGGCTTTCTACCGCTCCCGCGGGAGCAGATCGGTCCCGGTCCTCCGACCGTGCTTCGGATCCGCATGAGTCTGCAACACGTGTTCGTACCACTCCAGGTATTGATCCACTTGCCGTTGCAAGTCGAACTTTTGCCGGGCATGCCGTGCCGCATTGGCGCTCAGGCACTGGTGCAGTCCCGCGTCGTGCAACAGGTACGTACAGCTGCTGGCCATCCCCTGAGGATCGCGCGGCGGCACCAAGATCCCGGTTGCCTCTTCGGCTCGGTACTCATTGAGGGCGGGCAGGGGACCGCCAGGCACTGCCAGTCCGCTGACCTGCTCGGGGATCCCACCGACCGCCGTGGCCACGACCGGTGTGCCGCAGGCCAGCGCTTCGAGAACGGTATTTGGAAAGGTATCCGCGTGGGCGGCGTGCAAGTACAGGTCGGCGGCCTGGTAATACTGTGCCACGACGCGAGGATCCTTCTGGAACGGAACAAAACGGACTTCGGCTGTGCCGACGCGCTCCGGCGGAGCATCTTCCCCCAGGGCGATAAACAAGCACGGCGAACCACCACGCTGTTCCGCGACCTGGGCAACCGCTTGCCGCAGCGTGGGATAATCCTTGTTCTGATTGGTCCGGACGCCATTGGCCGCGAACAGGAGAACCTTGGTCCCCGGTTCGATGCCGAGCGCGGCGCGAACCGCCGCTTTGTCCGGGGCCGGCTGATAGAGGGACAGGTCGACGCCATTGGGAATGACGCGTGCTTCGATCACGGCAGGAGCCAGAATCGATTGTTCTACCTTATGCATCAGCCAGCGGGAAGGCGTGGCGACATAGAGCCGGCTGCGGTGATAGATCTTCTGCTTGCGCTTCCAGTTGAAGGCCGTGGCATCGCGGCGGACGCCGGCGTAGACAGCCGGGTACAAGGTCAGATGAGGACACTGGCCGCAGCCCGTCTTCCAGCGCTCACAATCGAAGGAGTGCCAACAGAGTCCACTCAGCAGCCAGGCATCGTGCAGGGTCAGAACCACCGGCACTTGCTGGCTCAACCAGGGCAACACGCGCAGATCAAAGTACCTACCGTGAAGGGTATGACCGTGAACGAGATCCGGGAGCTGCGGTGGCAAGGCCAACAGCCGCCAGGTCTCCGGAAAGCGAAAGTCCTGCCGTCCCCGATAGCGATCGAACCACTTCCCGGGTTCGGCCAAGGCGACGGCCAACCGGCTCAGCCGCCAGGCCCCCCGAACGCCCCCGGCCACGCGGTGATCCCAGGCGAGCAAGCTCCGTTCGAGGCCGCGCCAGAATTGCACCCATTTTCCCGGACGCCGCTCGCCGCGCAGGAGGAAGACGTTTGGCTCTTGGGTTTGCTTTTGGCCACAAACCAGCCAGGAGTCGCAACCGCGCGCCGCATAGCCGTGAAATAAATCCCAGGCCACCTTTTCGGCGCCGCCCAGGAGATCCCCGGCGCTGACCTGGAGGATACGGAGAGGTCGGTTAGCCACGGAACCACTCCTCCAACGGGCGGGCCAACATGGCCTCGTCCCAATCTCGTACGATATAGCACGGCAACGGGCAGGGATAGGTGTGGCGTTCGACTAGGCCCTCGACGTTCGAGTTGTGCTGTCGCCCGGCTCAGTCGAGGTTCCCTGCCGCGCTCTCCCGCCGGGAGTCGAGTTCGACGTGGCGGGCCTGGGTCTCCTCGCGGCGGAAAAGGGTGACTCGCGGCGACGTCGAATTGATCAGCCTTCCTAGCTGGGAAGGGAGGAAGGCCGGGGTCGCGAAGTCGGCCACGATGCGGTAGCCATAGCGCTCGGCGAACAGGTTGCGGAGATAGCTACCCGTCTCCGGCCGGTTCCACAGCCCGCCCTCGACCAAGTTCGTGACGACCACATAGTCCGGGAAACGGGCCTGTAAACCCTCCGCCGTCATCTCGACCGCCGGAACCAAGGCAAGCTGCTGTCGGTCCCAAACCCGCAACAACACGCAAGGGTGCCAGGTATAGGACTCAAAGGTGGATCCCTTCGAGACATGGTCTGCCACCCAAGCCTCGGCCTGACACCGGGCGTCATTGACGAGAAGGCAGTCGAGGTTGGCGGACAAGACCCCGACATACAATGCTCCGGCCAGCGCCAGCAACCGTACGCCAAGGCGGGCCACCGGTCCCGTCAGATGGTGCAGGGCTGCGACCCCCGCAAGGATCAACAAGACCACGGCGGGCAGGACAAAGCGCGGGTAGACGTAGCCGATCCGTCCCAGAACGAGAACCTGGTGGCCGATCACCGGCAAGAGCAGCAGGCCGATCACACCCCAACGGCCGACTCGTGCGAGGCAGACGATCCCGACGACAGCGAGCACCAAGAGCGGCCCGATCACCCACGCGAGTTGCTGCACCGTCTCGCCCAGAAGCTGGATCTGCCCAACGAAGTCAAAGCCGTACCTGCGTTCCAGGGCGGACATTTCCGCGGCGACCTCGAGGTGGCGAAGGAACCCCCGGCCCCCAAAGATCAAGTTGTTGGCCAGGGTGAAGGTAACCACGGCCGCCGCGAGCCCATACAGGTGTGGCCGATTGAACACCGCCCGCCACAGGGTCAACCGCGTCCCGTCCGGCGCCGCGCGCCTCCAGGCCACGATAACCAACAACCACGGATACAGCACGAGGTATCCAAGGGCCTGATCTTTGGTGGCCGTCGCGAGGGCGGCGACTACCCCGAGGAGGACGTGGTGCGACACTCGCGCTGTTGGCGCCGAGAGGATTTTGGCTACGTACAGGACCGCCAGCAAGGTCCAAAACATGTAGGGAACGTCCAGGTTCGACAGCTTGCCGTAGAAGACGAACAGTGGCACCAGGGCCGTCAGAATGGCCGCCCACCAAGCAGTGCGGCGATCGAAGAGTAGTTGCCCGAGGGCGAAGATGATCCAAACCCCTCCCAGGGCCATCAGGACACTCACCGCCCGGTCGATGATCGTCAGAGCACGGAGCGTGGCGACCGGGTCGCTCATGCCATACGGATAGGATGCCGCTGGCCGCAAGGAGCCGGTCAGGTACTGATACCCCAGGTAAGGGGCATTGGCGCCTGTCAGGACCATGTAGTGAAACAGGGGGTAGGCCAGGTAGCTGCGCGACCGGGTGAACAAGCCGTGGGCTTCGATCAGGGGCTGCATCGGAGCTACTTCGTCGTAGCCCCACGGGTTGGTGGTGTCTGTGTTGACGGCGCAAGGCAGCCCCCAGTGGAAACCACACAACAGCAACGGCAGAGTCACGACGGTCAGCAGCAAGCGGTCCCGCCATACTTTTCGTCGTGTCACGCCCGCGGTGCAGTCCTCGTCTGGGCGGGATCGGGTGAGGGCGACTTCGAGCTGGCGGGCACCAGCCCGGTCCGAGCGTTCGTGGAGCGTTGCGGACATGAGACAAACCTCTTCCCAAGTTGGTCGTCCGTCGCAACCCGAGGAGGGCGCGAACTTGCCTCAGACCCCGGTCAGGAAGTCATAGTAAGTAACCGTTCACGGCCCAGGGTTACCGGATACCGGAATACCCCGTACGCCAGATGCACGGATACAGGAAAGCGACGATTCTTCTTTGCTCGCCGTAGAACGGGATCACGAAATTGGCATGGGGAGGGAAAGAGCATTTGTTGTGCCAACGGTGGCAAAACATCACATGAATTCATGTCAATTGTTCTAAGTCACGCAAACCACAACACTTGAAACGCTGTCCGTGGATGCCGGCGCGAGCGGCCCGGCAGGAAGCGGGGGTAAAGAAGAAAGGGATGTTAAGATGAGTTAGCGTTTAGCTGTAAACCACGTTAGTAACCGTTCCCAGCGGTAGTTGGTAGCGCCATTTGAGCGGTTCGCCACGGCGCGCCACGCACATCCGACCTGAGAGAACGGGCGCTCACTACGGACTACTTACCCCTTCTGCCAATTACGTTCGATGAAGGTCGTATCGACCTGGGCCTCGATGAAGCTGGAGTGGTTGAAGATCTCCCGGTGCAGGGGAATCGTGGTCTGAATGCCCTCGACGGTGAACTCCGCCAGGGCGCGGCGCATGCAGGCCAGCGCCTCGGCTCGCGTCGGCTGAAAGACTAGGAGCTTGGCCACGAGGGAATCGTAATGGGAGGGCACCCGATAGCCGGGGACGACATGGGTGTCGAGCCGAACGCCCGGCCCCCCGGGCACTTGCCAGCGCGTGATCAGGCCGGGCGAAGGGCGAAAATCCGCGGCGGGATCTTCGGCGTTGATGCGACACTCGATCGCCACGCCCCGGTGCACAATCTCCTCCTGGGTGAAGGGTAAAGCCTCGCCGGCAGCGATGCGGATCTGCTGACGTACCAGGTCGATGCCGGTGACCAGCTCGGTCACCGGATGCTCTACCTGGATGCGGGCATTGACCTCAATGAAATAGAAGCGCTGCTGCTTATCCACCAGGAATTCGCAAGTGCCGGCGTTCTGGTAGCCGGCGGCTTTCACCAACCGGACCGCCGCCTCACAGATCTGCGCACGCACGGCGGGCGGTAGGTTCGGCGCCGGCGATTCCTCCACCAGCTTCTGGTGCCGTCGCTGCAACGAACAGTCGCGTTCCCACAAGTGCACCACATGGCCGTGCCGGTCGGCCAGGACTTGCACTTCGATGTGGCGGGGCTGTTCGAGGTACTTTTCCAGGTAGACGCTACCATCCTTGAACGCCTTCTCGGCTTCCTGGCGGGCGGCTTTGAGACCGGCTTGCAAGCTGATGTCATTGCGGGCTACTCGCATGCCGCGCCCGCCGCCACCTGCCGCCGCCTTGATCAACACGGGGAAGCCGAGGGCGTGGGCCAGACGCAGCGCCTCGGCATCCGTCTCGATCAAGCCTTCGCTGCCGGGCACCACCGGTACTTCGTGCTGCTGCGCCAGTTTGCGGGCCTCGCTCTTATTGCCGAGCAGGCGCATCGCTTCCTGTGGCGGACCGATGAACTCAATGTTGCACGACCGGCATACTTCGGCAAAGTGCGGGTTTTCGGAGAGAAAGCCGTAGCCGGGATGAATGGCCTGCACATCGGCAATTTCCGCGGCGCTGATCAGGCGCGGGATATTCAAATAGCTGTCCACGGCCGGACCGGGACCGATGCAGATTACCTCATCAGCCAGGGCGAGATAGGGAGCGTCGCGATCGGCTTCGCTGAAAACGGCGACCACCTCGATGCCGAGATCGCGGCAGGCGCGAATGACGCGAAGGGCGATCTCGCCGCGGTTAGCGACCAGGATGCGTTGGAACATGATTTAGGGATCAGGGATCAGGGATCAGGTACTCAGGACGCAGAGCGGTCAGCCCTGATCCCTGATCCCTGATCCCTGATCCCTTCTTTCTCAGCCTGTGGGATCGACCTTGAACAGTACTTGCCCATATTCAACCGGCTGCTGATTCTCGACGAGGATTTCCGTGATCACGCCGGTGCAATCGGCGGTGATTTCGTTGAAGATCTTCATGGCCTCGATGATGCACACCACCGTCGTCGGGGTCACGCGCGTGCCGGCGCGGACAAACGGCGGAGTATCGGGACTCGGGGAGGCATAGAACGTTCCGGGCGTGGGGCTTTTGATCAGGTGCAGTACTTTGGCCGGCTTCTCGGCCTCCGCCGGTGGCGGCACGGGAGCGGAGGTCGAAGGAGCCGGCGCGGGTGTGGCAGCAACCGGCAGCTGCGGCACGACCCCACCGCGCGGTCCGCGCCGCAAGCGGATGCGCCATTTCCCTTCCCACAGGTCGATCTCACTCAGGTCATGCCGACTCATCAGCGCGACCAGGTGTCGGATCATCTGCACATCGAAGGGATTGGGAGTGTTCCTGCCTTCGTCAGCCACCGTGCCCTCCGGAAGAATTGCAGATTGCAGATCTAAGATTGCAGATTGCCCATTGCTGTTCCAATCTGCAATCTTAAATCT
>JBGQLF010000130.1:0-12001 GCA_041499985.1 Gemmataceae bacterium | reverse complement strand
TCGTGATGGAACTCAGCGGTTTCTTGCAAGGTCCGGCGCTGTCCTACGCCTTCGGCCAGGGCAATCTGGCGGTCGATCTCTTGCATGTCAATGTGGTTCTTGTCCTATTCAATCTGCTGCCGATTTTCCCCATGGATGGCGGTCGGGTCCTGCGTGCCTTACTGTCCTTGCAGCTGGGCCGCTTGCGCGCAACCGAGTGGGCCGCCGGCATCGGCGCGGTGTTGGCCATTCTGTTCGGCTTCATCGGCTGGCAAGTGTTCGGCAACCTCATGGCACCGGTGATCGTGCTCTTCGTCTTCTTCGCCGGGCAGCATGAATTAGCAGTCATCCGCCACCTGGAGGCGCGACGCCAGGCCGAGCCCTTGGACGTTGTGCCGGTCGAGGGAGAGGTGGTGAATGCTCCGGTGGTATCGGGAGGGCCCGTGTTTTCCGGACTGGCCTGGGACGCAAAGCTGCGGGCATGGGTGGTCTGGCGGAACGGGCGTCCGATTCAGGCCTTCTGGGTTGACTGACCTCAGAGGACAGAGGACAGAAAGAAGATAAGGGAGCATTGGGACCATGAAGATCCAATCCGCGAAAGACCTGATCGTTTACCAGAAAGCGTATTCCTTGGCGATGGACATCTTCCACATCACGAAGCGATTTCCCCCGGAAGAGCGATTCGCCCTGGTCAGCCAAATACGCCGATCATCCCGGTCCGTATGTCTAAACTTGCGCGAGACGTGGGCGAAACGGCGCTACGAGGCTCATTTTGTCAGCAAACTGACCGATTGCGATGGAGAGAGTAACGAAACAGACACGGCGCTCGATTTCGCGAAAGATTGCGGTTTCATCACACCTCAAGAACACTCACGTCTTGTCGCAATCTGTTCTGAAGTTCGATGCATTCTCGGTGCGATGCTGATTAACCCATCCCCCTTCTTGCTCAAAAACACCTGACCGTACGTTCTGTCTTCTGTCTTCTGTCTTCTGTCTTCTGTCTTCTGTCTTCTATTCAAGAGCGCTCGCGGTCTGACCGATGTTCGAGGGATGGAGAGAGGTTGCAGCATCAGGCCGAGGGCACTGGCCATGGCGACAGCCCGCAGCGATGGAACCAGCTTGATCACTGTTCTGGGGTCGCTGGCCTACCATGTGGTGAGTGCGCTGGGTGACCTGGCGATCTTCTCCGGACGCACGCTCACCTGGATGCTTCGGCACCGCCCCTGCCGTGGCACGGTGGTGCCCAACTTCTACTACGTCGGTGTCCGCAGTGTGCCTGTGGTGGCCATCACCGGCACGTTCATCGGCATGGTGCTGGCGGTCCAATCGTACGGCCAGTTCCATCAGCTGGGCCTGGCTACGCGGCTGGGGTCGATCATCAACCTGTCGCTCGTGCGCGAACTGGGTCCGGTGTTGGCCGCTACCATGCTCGCAGGACGTGTCGGCAGCGCCATGGCCGCGGAATTAGCCACGATGCGGATCACCGAACAGATTGATGCCCTGGCTTGCCTCGGCGTGCATCCAGTGCATTATCTCGTCGTCCCCCGCTTGCTGGCCTGTGTGCTGCTCATTCCACTGCTCACGATCCTGGCCAACTTCATGGGTGTCATGGGCGGGGCTTTGATCTGCACGAAAGTGTACCAAATCGACGCCCATCATTACTGGAGCCATGCGCAGGGCTATATCGGAATGTGGGACCTGACGACCGGCCTGATCAAGCCGATGTTCTTCGGGGCTGCCATCGCCTTGATCAGTTGCCATCGCGGCTTCCGCAGCGAGGCCGGGGCGGAGGGTGTCGGGCGGGCCGCCACCGAAGCTTTCGTGAATTCCTTCATCGCCATCCTGGCCCTTGACCTTTCCCTGGCCATGTTTCTCAATAACCTCTATGAACGACTTTGGCCCACGGCGGGGGCGCGGCTCTTTTGAGGGGCTAGGTACGAAGGAGCAGGTGACGAAGGAATCTATGCTATGAGTACAACGGACCTTGCCCCTCGTCCCGCGCCGCTCGCCCCTCATCCTACAGTCCTCTGTTTCGACAAGGTCTCGATGGTGTTCGGCACTCAGGTGGTCTTGCATGCCCTGAACCTGGAGGTGCGGCGTGGCGAGACCCTGGTAGTGATTGGCGAGAGCGGCTGTGGCAAGACAGTGTTGTTGAAACTCATCATTGGCCTGCTGCGGCCCACCAGCGGCCGGGTGACCTTCGACGGTAAGGTATTCGCCGAGTTGACGGAACGCGAGCTGACACGACAGCGACTCCGCTTCGGCTTCCTGTTCCAGGGCGCGGCGCTGTTCGACAGCTTGACGGTGCAGGAAAATGTCGCCTTCGGGCTGCGCGAACAGGGTCGATTCTCCGAGACCGAGATGCGCGAACGTGTCCGCCAGCGGCTCCAGGAGGTCGGCTTACCACCCGGCGCCGAGCACAAGAAGCCTGCCGAGCTTTCGGGCGGAATGAAGAAGCGGGTTGGACTGGCGCGGGCCTTGGCTCTGGAGCCGGAGGTGATGCTTTACGACGAACCGACGACGGGACTCGATCCGATCATGAGTGATGTGATCAACGAGCTGATCCTGCAAACACGCCGCCAGCACCCGGTAACCAGCATCGTGGTCACCCACGACATGAAAACGGCGCAGAAAGTGGCCGACCGTGTCGTCATGTTGTACCCGCTGACACGGTTGCGACCGGGCGAGAGCCAGATTCTCTTCGACGGCCCACCGGCGGAACTGCGGCGCTGTCCCGATCCGCGGGTGCGCCAGTTCGTCGAGGGTGAGGCCGGCGAACGGCTAACGGAACTGGCGCGCAATGGCGCCTCAGGAACCGGCCATGAATGAACAGAGCATGCGCTTCCGCATCGGCGTCTTTGTGCTGACCGCCCTGATCCTGTTTGCCGTGCTCCTCACGCTCTTTGGCGGCTTCCCCAGCCTGTTCCGGCGGACGGACCCGTACACGGTTGTCTTCAAGGACGCGCCCGGAGTGTCGGGAGGCACGCCCGTACGGCGCTCTGGTGTCCGCATCGGCGAGGTCCGCAAGGTCGAGCTGGACGACGTCTCCGGCAAGGTCCGCGTCACGATCGCGATCGACAAGCCCCATCCACTTTATGAGAGCGACCAGGCCGTTCTGGTGCACGGGCTGCTCGGCGGCGATACCAGCATCGATTTTGTGCCTCAGCGGCCGAAGGCCGAAGGCGTCGAACCGGCGCCGGTTCGGGAAAACACAGAATTCCTTGGCGGGACGCAAGCGAACGTGGCGACTTTGCTAAATCAAACGTCGGAGATCGTGCCGACGACCCAGGAGACCCTGAATCAGCTCCGCTCGACCCTCCAACGCTACGAGAAGATGCCGCCCCTGATGGAAGAGACACTGCGGGAGTACCGCGACCTGGGCAAGGCGGCGCGCGAGGTCGTTCCGGAACTGCGGCGCACCAACGACGAGGTGCGGGAACTGTCCAAGGCGGCCCGCGAGGCCGTTCCAGAGCTGCGCCGCACCAATGACGAGATCCAGGTAACCGCGCGGACGTGGGGCAGACTGGGTGAGCGTCTGGATGTCTTCGTCCAGACCAACCAGGACAAGCTGGTCAAGACCCTGGATAACGTGAATGAAACGGTTATCCGCGTCGGCAATGTCTTCAATGACGAAAACCAGCGCAATCTGAGCGCCACCCTCAAGAATGTCCGCGCCGGCAGTAACAACCTGGAGAGCATCAGCAAGAACACGGACGAGTTCATGAAGGAAGGCGTGCGAACGCTGAACCGCTTTAATGACGCGCTGACTCAGACGGAGCAAGTGCTGTCGAACGTACAACAAGCCACCAAGCCTTTGGCGGAGCGCAGCGGCAGCGTCATGAAGAATCTCGATGAAAGCAGCGAGAAATTCAACAAGATCCTCACCGATTTGCGCGAAATCCTCCGGGCGATCGCCCAGGGCGATGGCTCGCTGCGCCGCTTCGTGTCCGATCCCGAACTCTACAATAACCTCAATCAAGCGGCCTGCATCTTGACGCGTGTGCTGCCGCGCGTGGACTACATCTTGCGCGACGTGCAGGTATTCGCGGACAAGATTGCCCGGCATCCCGAATCTTTGGGAGTCGGCGGTGCGATCAGTCCTAGCAGCGGACTCAAGGAAGCCCCCTCCAGCACCACGCAATGGCCGCGCCACTGAGCGACGCACGCTTACGATCGCACGCACCAGCCCTGACCTTCGCCGTCCCCGATCGGCTGAATCCGGCCTTCGCGCTGAAGCTTTGTCAGGCCAGCCCGAAGCTGAAGTTCGGCAAAACGCACCAGTGCCTCTGGCAAACCGCGGTAAAGCTCCTGTGCCAGGTCCGGGACGGTCCGCGGCGTTGCTCCCAGCGCGGCCAGGAGTTGTTCCTCGCGTTTGACCCGATGCGCGATGCATTCGTCGATGGTCTGGCGTGGACGCGCACTGGCGCTGCCATGGGCCGGCAGCAGTAGGCGGCAATCGTAGCCGCGCAGACGCTCTAGCGAAGCGAGATAAACCGTCAAATCGCCATCGGGGGGAGCGATCACAATCGATGACAGCGTCGAAACCATATCGCCGGCCAACAACAACCGGTAACGCGCCTCATAAAACGCCAGGTGTCCCGGTGCATGTCCCGGGGTGTGGAGCGCTTCCAGGTGCCAGGTGCCTCGGCCATCGGGCGCTTCGCCGAGATCCAGGCAGTCGCCGTCCAGAATTTCCCGGTCGACGCGGATCTTGCCGTGAAGGGCGCGGGCCGTGAGTGGATGGGCATAGACCGGCAGCTGGTAGCGATCCACGCAAGCATGGACGCCGCCGATATGGTCAGGGTGGTGATGCGTGAGCACGAGGGCGGTCAATTCCAAGCCGCTCTCCCGGTGCGCGTCGAGCACGGCAAACAGACGCTGGAGTTCTGCTGGGTCGGCACTGCCGGGATCCAGGAGGTACACCGGTCCGCGGCCAACGAGATAGGCGTTGGTATGCGTACTGGGCGGCAGCGATTGCGTGTGCAACGGCAGCAGCTGCACGGCGGGGGCGAAGTAGATCGGATGAAGCGCGCCAGCAGCCAAGGAGTTGAACTTGGGGCCCAGACGACGCGGTGCTTCGTCGACAGCACGGTCGCGAATCGCTTCCAAGATCATCACGCTGGGCGGCGAAGCCAGGCATTCGCCCTGCGTCCATTGCGTTAAGAGATCCGCGGCCGGCGACCAGAAGCCATGATCCAGTTCTCCGGGCCAAACCTCGGCCTGTTGCCCCGGTGGCAGATGAGCCACGAAAAACGTGGTATCGAAACGAACATTCGTGAAGGCCGGAGTGGTGACGCTGCCGATGAGAGTCCAATCGGAGCCGTGCAGCCGTACACCCAGACGTACCAGAACCTGTTGGAATGGAAGATCGGCATCGGCCATCTCTCGGCGCAACTGCTCCAGCGCGGCACTGGAGGGAAGGAAAGAACCATCTGGTCGCCGGGCTACGAGAACACCGGTTTCCTCGAATAACTCCCGTGCTGCGGCCACCAGGCGCTCGCACGGCGGAGCGCCTGCCTCAGGCCCTGCCGTGCTGGCACAGACCTCAACCTCACTATCTTGGGAGGCCACCTTGCCACCGGGAAAGGCCAAGAAACCGCCGAAAAAGCGCAAACTGTCGGCACGGCGAACGATAAAGGCTTCGTGCGAACCGGGGCCCCTTGCCAAAAGTACACTCGCAGCCGGCGTGATGGCGCTCACGGAAGGGGACTACCTCCTGCGTCGGGATCGGCATGGTTCCAACGTGGGTGGCACGCCCTGAGTCTTCGAAGGGCGTGAAGCTACGAAGCCACGCCCTTCGAAGACTCAGGGCGTGCCACCCGGAAACGAGCCTTTTGGACCGTACGCGAAGATCTTCACGGGTTCTCGGATGCCGGTGGCGGATTCTTCCTGGCCGCCGCCTCGCTCAACCCCCGCTGGACACTGTCCAGCAAGCGCTCCATGGCAAAGGGCTTGCGGATATAATCGACCACGCCGAGGTATTCCGCGTACGCCTTGTGCCGGCTGCCTTCGTTGGCGGTGATCATGATGATCGGCGGCGCATCGGTTTTGCCACGGAAATGCTCGAGGACGGGATAGCCTCCCATACGGGGCATCATCATGTCCAGGATCACCAGATCCGGGTGGTGCTGATAAACCAGCTGTTTGCCCTGCTGGCCGTCACGAGCCTGAAGGACATGATGGCCTTGCTTTTCCAAGACGATGCGCAGACCATCGCTCAGTTCCTGGTCGTCATCCACTATGAGAATCTTCTTGACGTCCGGCATGGCAGGGGTTCCCTTCGTCTGAGTCTGTGGCGAATCGGTTTCTTCAAAGGTAGCAGCCTCGGGCCACCTGTACAAGAAGCAACAGGTCCTCGTTTGTCTGATTTGCCCCGTTGCCCGCGGTTCTCTCGGCAAGAACGCTTCGCCACGGAGCGAGAACGAGGGTGGACCGTGTCCGTATAATGGCGCGGAAGATCGGGTTTCGTCTTTGTGAAGCGAGAAGGTTCCATGGAGAGCTACACCGCCTTGATCGGGCGATCCAAGCCAGGCAGCTACATGGTGGCCATGGTCCTTGGCACGGCGCTGACGGCCCTGGGTCCAACCTCCGGCCCAGCCTCCGCCGAAGACACGACGCGCACTGTCCAGGATATTAGCCGCTACTGTACGGCCTGCTGGCGCAACGCTCGCCTGCATCCCGACTTCTGGCCCGACTGCACGCAGGAAGTCTTCAGCCGGCTGCTCCAGCGCGTCGAGCCAGTTGCCTGGAGCCAGGTTTTCCAGACCGAGGGGGAGGAGCGCCGCGAATTCCTCCGCGCCATTGACGCGGTCAAGAAACGGGTCCAGCGCGGCCGCCGCTGCACCACCGGACTAACGGATGCCGTGGCCGACGTGCAGGACCATCGGCAGCGCCGCCTCCACGAAGAGCGCGAAGCCGTTCAGCAGGCCGCCGCCCAGCGGCTTAGTCCGCGCCAGCAGCGCATTGTACAACTGAGTCTAGACGGATGGTCGGTCCAGGAGATTGCCGCGGAGTTGGCCTTGCCCGTGGAGCGGACCAGCGACGAGAAGTACAAAGCGATTCGCAAGCTACGCCATCACTTGTGCCCTTCCGAACCGTCGTGCAGCTGATGTCCTGGCCCCCGTACAACCGTCCCAAATCGCATTCTGAGCACTGGTGCCTCCTACACGGCCTGAATTGCTCACCGTGAGTCGCAAAGATCCTTGGGCGGGGGCTCTGCACACGGATGGATGTACGCGCCTCGGCTCGACCCATCCTCTCATTTTGTCCTCGGATTTATCTGCGTCAGGCATTTGGGTGTCCTGGCCGCAAGTATGACGTATGCTTAGGGGGTCCGTGGAAAAACTGACCTGGTCAGCGGATCGGAGGACATTCGGCCATGCACCTGCTCGATCTTGTGGGCAAGAAGCAAGCGCCTGTCGAGTCGCGTTCGCCAGCGGAGATTCTGAAGTCGGGTCTTGGCAGCCTCAACAAACTGCCGATGCTCCCGGAGACCGCTACCAAGGCCATGGCGGTGGCCAACGACTCCAGGAGCTCGCTCACGGACCTGGCCGGGGTCATCATGCGCGACCCGACTTTGGCCACCGGCATTCTGAAGCTGGCCAACAGTCCTCTGTATCGGATTGGCCGCACTATTGACAGTCTGGGGCAGGCCGTCGTGCGCCTGGGGCTGCGGGAGTGCAAGAACCTGATCATCACGGTGGGCATGCGCAGTCTGTTTCGCAGCGTCTCGCCGGCCCATAAACAGCAATGCGAGCTGTTATGGCGGCACTCCTTTCTGACCGCCTGCCTGTGCCGGCATCTGAACACCGCCTTGAAGTTGGGCTACCGGGGAGAGGAATTCTCGTGTGGCCTCTCTCATGACCTCGGCCGCATCTTGATCGCGATCGGCGTGCCCAACCACTTTGATGCGGCCGATCCGATGGACTTCGTTGAAGGTCCAGACTTGCTCGGCCAGGAACGGGAATTCCTGGGTACCGATCACTGCTATTTCGGGTCCTGGTTCGCCAATGTCAACCAGCTGCCGGCTTCCCTGGTGAGTAGCATCCAATTCCACCACACGCCCACCGAGGCTGCCGATCATGGAGGCCTGGTGGCGCTGGTCACCGCGGCGGATCATCTCGCCAATCATCTCCAGCGCCAGCAGGCGGTTGCAGACTACGAACTGGCTAGGAACCCCGGCTGGGCGATCCTCGGACGCGAGTTGGACGAGCCGATGCAAGCGAAGATCAACGAGTCGATCCAGCCTCTCGTGGAGGCAGCGCTGGACGAGGTCCAGGGCGCCGCTCACTTGGGAGCTGCCTGACGGATTTCCCTGGCCGCCTGCTTGGCGCCAGGAGGCGGTTCTTCCGGGACTTGGAACGGCTGGGGCTGCCAGGCGAGTGCAAGATCTCGTGTGGCAGTCACTTCCTGCTTCACTCCTCCACCCATGAATGTTGGCAGGGAGCAGCGCCCGCTTCGCTCCGCTAGTTTTCAGCGACGGAAGCCTCAGTTCCTGCGAGCTGCACTTGACACCCAACCTCCCCCTTCTATAATCCGCCGCCCGCACGTTTACCTTTTTTTGGCGCGGACTCGGTCGCCCTCCGCTTGCCTGCCGTCTGAGCTGAGAATGGGCAAGCAGGCGGGGAGGTACGACAGGGATTGCAAAGAGCGGCATTCCGCAGGAGGCACCGTGGCGAGGCAAGGAAGGAAACGACGCTGGACCTACCCTCTCTTGGCTTTTGGCATCTGCGCGTTTAGCTGGGCGCTGGTCGCGGCTCAGGAGGTGATCCGGCTGTCGCAAAACGTTCCGGGGGACTCCAAACCGATCATTTTGCACGCCGACGATATCACCACCTGGACCGAGGGAAACTGGCGAATCATCCTGTTGAAGGGAACCGTATTAGTCGAGCACGGGGCGGTGCATGCCCGCAGCCAGCAGGCTGTCGCCTGGGTGGACCAGGAACGGTATCGGCAAACGGGCATCATGCGGCTGGAGTTGTATGCCGAGGGCGTGGTTCGGCTTGAGAGGGGTGCCGAAAACAAGTCTGGTCCCCAAGCGTTAGTGGAGCTCTACACACGCGGCGAAATCAAGCTCCGAGCACACAACGGCAAAGTGGGCCAGGTGCCTCAGCCCGGGGACGTCTTGTACCAGCGGGCACAACTGGTGCACGGGCCGCAGCCAGCACCCCTTGGGCCGGGGGGTGTTCAACAGACCTCCGCGCGCGAGCCGGCCGCTGCACCAGCACCTACGCGCCCTCCGAGTATGCCGGTCCAGAATCCGCTGCCGGTGCCCGCACCCAGTGCCACGCCACCCTTGGCGCCGACTCCCGGTTTCAGTCCGTCCCCGACGCCAGGGGTTCCAGGGACTCTTCCTCCAGCGGGGCCGCTGCCTGTGCCCCCGCCGACGCCGATCCCGAACACGCCCACCGTGCCCCCGCCGACGCCGACCGTGATGCCGCCGGCCAACTCGACGCCGCAATCGGCGCTTCCGGGTGCTCTGCCGGGACCTCCTGGTGCCCCAAGTCCCACACCACCACCGCCTCCGGGTCCACCACCCCGTGCTGCTCCCCGCACTGCCCTCGATCCGGGGGCGGCACGGCAATTCAGCATTCGGCCACGAACGGGAACGGGTCTCGATGTGCAGACCGCGCCGCTCTCGAATGGGGAGCAGGCTGTCATCGTTGCTGGAGGCATCATCCTCAATGTGCGCTTCGGCGATGGGAACAGCCTGCTCGACATCGAGGCGGACCGTCTCGTGTTCTGGACGCGCGGCAATTCGCCGCAGTTGTTGAACAGCTTGCAGCAATTCGATAACCAGTCCACCCAGGTGCGCGAGTTCTACCTGGCAGGCAATGTGGAAATCCGGGAGAAGGATGCCAAGGAGGAGCGCGCGCTGCGGGCCGACGAGGTCTATTACGATGTGGACCGGCACGTGGCGGTCGCCATCCGCGGCGATCTGGAATTCCGCCAGCCGGGCGTGCCCGACCCGATTCATTTTCGGGCCGAGGAACTGCTGCAATTGTCGGAGACGCAGTTCAAGGGCGTGCGCGCGGAGATCTTCTCCAGTCGCCTTCCGTCCGATCCAGGAATCAAGGTGTACGTGGCGGAAGCCACCATCGAGAACAAGGAGATTCTCAAACGCTCCATCTTTGGCCGGCAGGTCATCGATCGCCGGACGGGTCAGCCCGAAAAGGAACAGCAGCGCTTGTTTCATAGCGACGATGTCATCCTCAAGATCGAGGATGTACCCGTTTTCTACTTGCCGTTCCTCCAGGGCGACGCCAATGACCCGCTCGGCCCACTCCAGAGCATTAGTGTTGGTTATAACAAAATCTTCGGCTTCCAGGCTTCAGCGACATTCAATGTATACGATCTGCTCGGCATCGATCCTCTCGTGGGGACGCGGTGGCGGGCGGATGTCGATTACCTGAGCTCGCGCGGTCCTGCCCTGGGCACCAATTTTGAGTTCGCCAGCAAGACGTTCTTCGAAATCCCCGTCAACATGAACAACGGTTTGGTCAAAGCGTACGGCATTCACGACTCGGGCACGGACAACCTCGGCGGCGGCCGGGGACCTGGCGACAACCATCCGGAATGGCGGGGCCGCTTTCTCTTTCGCGAGAATGTCCAGGGGTTGCCGGAAGGCTTTAGCGTGCAGACGCAGGTGTCCGCCCTGAGTGACAAGAACTTCCTCGAGCAGTACTACAAGCCCGAATTCGACCAAGATATCAACCAGGAAACTTTCGTCTACCTCAAGCAACAGCAGGACAACTGGGCCTGGACCTTTTTGACCGAGCCGCGCATCCGCAACTGGGTCACCGAAACCGAATGGCTGCCCCGAGTTGACGGCTTCCTCCTCGGCCAGTCCTTTTTTGATTTATTCACTTATAACGTCCATGCCAGTGCCGCCTATGCCCAGCTCAAGCCCACGGACGTCCCTCCCCCACCCGAGGACCTCACCACTCGCCCCGTCAACACGGGCCGCTTCGATTTGATGCAAGAGCTGAGCCTACCGTTCTATGCAGGCCCTGTGCGCGTGGTGCCGTATGCTGTCGTCGACTTGACGGAGTACACCGAAGACCTGACAGGCAACGAACGTGGCCGATTCTACGGCGGCGGCGGCGTACGGGCCAGCATGCCGTTGACGCGCCTTTATCCAGATGTCCAAAATGATCTACTCAATCTGAACGGCATTAATCACAAGATTGTGCTCAGCGCCAATTACTACAATGCTCACTCGGATACCCCCTTCACGCGCTTGCCGCAGCTCGATCGTCTCAATGATGACGCCACCGACCAGGCAATTCGGGACATTCGGCCGCTGGAGCCGATCTTCAACCCAGCCCATGGGCTCGCGCTGGCCACCTCACCGCTGTACGACCCGCAGTTGTTTGCCATCCGCCGGCTGGTGGACAATCGCATCGACACCTTGGATACGATCGAAGTGATCCAGGCGGACATCCGCCAACGCCTCCAGACGAAGCGCGGCTACCCCGGCCAGCAGCATACGGTCGATTGGATGACGCTCGACCTGTCGGCCTCGTTTTTTCCGCATTCCGAGCGGGATAACTTCGGTCAGTCCGCGGCCTTCCTGGAGTACGACTGGACCTGGAACGTTGGCGACCGCACGGCCCTGGTTAGTACCGGTTGGGTCGATCCGATTGACAACGGCGCCCGCGTGTTCACGATCGGGACGTATCTGAACAGGCCGGATCGCACGAACTTCTACATCGGCTATCGACAAATCGATCCGCTCAACAGCCAGGCGGTCACAGCCGCGGTGACGTATATCTTCAGCCCCAAGTATGCAGCCACCACGAGCGTCCTCTACGACTTCGGGGTCAACACGCAGGTCACGTCCTTTACCATTACCCGCATGGGCTCGGATTTGCAGCTCAGCCTGGGCTTCTCGTACAACTCCACCCAGAACAACTTCGGCTTCACTTTCGAAATCCTGCCGAACATCAGCGCACAAAGCCGTCGCGTGGCCGGAATGCCGGTCCTCGGCAGTGGTGGCATCATCGGACGCTGATTCCCCTCG
>JBGQLF010000129.1:0-12044 GCA_041499985.1 Gemmataceae bacterium | reverse complement strand
TCTCCTGGTTGGGGTGGCAGGGCGAGGGTTAGCAACACCTTGTATCCTGGCCGGAGAGCCTTTGCTGATTCAAGCTATTTTTAAGGTAGACAAAAAAGAGCCAGAGATCACGGAAAGTGCAGCTTGCCTACAAATGGCCCCACAATGTTCTTGCCCCCCCGCGCGAGTCCATCATACCATGAGGGGGACGCCCACAGCGGCTTCGCCAGAAAGCGGACAACCAGCGCCCGCCAAAGCATGGACTGGGAGCGAGACCTCCCGGGGGAGTAGAATCATGTGGCAAAGCATACGGCGTGCCGCCGTCGTCGGCACGGCTTTCTTTCTGCTCGCGGGTTCGAGCCTCCAGGCCCGACCCGTCCACAAGCAGGCCCTGGCCGATTACTTCGGGCCGTTTCTGGCCAAGAACTTGAACGATTGCCGTACCTGTCACCTGCCGGATCCCCCTGGTCAGAACCATGACGGCCTGGAGAGCGAGAAGCCACACAATCCATTCGGTGCCCGGCTCAAGGCGGTCCGGGAGGAGCTGCGCCTGGCCGGCAAGAAGACCACCATCGCGGCTCGTCTGGAAGCGATCGCCCTGGAAGACAGTGACGGCGACGGAGTGCCCAATCTGATTGAGTTACTCAGCGGCCATAATCCGGGCGATCCCCTGGACAAGCCGACCGCTGCCGAAGTGGCCGCAGCGAATCAGACCTTGATCGCATTTCGCAAAGCGCGGAATGCCTATCCCTGGACGCCCTTCGAGACGGTCCAGCGCGCGACCGTGCCGAAAGTAAGAAACACTGCCTGGGTGCGCAATGCAGTCGATGCCTTTATCGCGGCCGAGCACGAGGAACGCGGCTTGACGCCGCGGCCCGAAGCGACCAAGCCGGTGTTGCTGCGCAGGGTTTACCTGGACCTGATCGGCCTGCCGCCAACGCCTGCCGAGCTGCACGCGTTCTTAGAGGATCCGGCCGCGGATGCCTACGAGCGTGTTGTGGATCGCCTGTTGGCCAGCCCGCAGTACGGCGAGCGCTGGGGACGACACTGGATGGACATCTGGCGCTACAGCGATTGGGCCGGCTACGGCAAACAAGTGCGCGATAGCCAGCCGCACATCTGGCGCTGGCGCGACTGGATCATCGAGTCGCTCAACAGCGACAAAGGCTACGACCGGATGATTCTGGAGATGCTGGCGGGCGACGAGCTGACGCCGGAGGACCCGAACATTCTGCGGGCGACGGGCTACCTAGTGCGGAATTACAAGCTGCTGAGCCGTGAGAAATGGATGCAAGATGTGGTGGATCACACGGCCCAGGCGTTTCTGGGCGTGACGCTCGGCTGTGCCCGTTGCCATGATCACATGTATGATCCGATTCGGCAAAAGGAGTACTACCAAGTGCGGGCCATCTTTGAGCCGCACCAGGTCCGCATCGACCGCTTACCCGGAGAACTAGACACCGCCAAGGACGGGCTGGCCCGCGCCTACGAGGCCAAGCCTGAGGCGGCCACATTCCTGTATCTGCGCGGCGATGACCGGACGCCCGACAAGACGCCTCTGGATCCGGGCGTTCCCGAACTGCTCGGCGGTCGATTCCCGACGATCGAGCCGGTGCCGCTGCCGCCCGCCGCCTATGTTCCGGATAAGCGCGACTTTGTCGTCCGGGAAACCTTGGCCGCCAGCCAAGCCAGTATTCCCAAGGCGCACGCCGCCGCAGCTCGACCCCGCCGCTTGGCCCTCGCGGCAGTCGGGTATCTGCTTCTGGAGGGCCAGCCGCTGCGGGTTACGGTGCGCTTGGCCACGGCCATGAAGGCCTTCGAGGCAGCACTCCTCGCCGAGGAGGACGCCATCCTTGCGGAGCTCAAACACCAGGCGCTCGACGCCGCCGTCCGTGCCGAGCAGCTGGAGGATGCGGGCCTGAAGGCATCTGCCGCCTGGGAAACGACTGCCCGGGAAGCGTCCCAATTACAGAAGCAGCTGGCGGTGCGCGAAGCGCGACGTCAGCTAGCTGCTTCACACCAGGCAGAGCGTACGGCCCCAGCAAAGACGCGTGCCGAGGCCGTCAAGAAAGCCGCCGATGCCGAAAAGGCGTTCACCCAGGCCGAAGCGGAGGCGAAGAAGCCGGTCACGACGGCGTACGCGAAGCGTCCCGTGACCGTCTATCCGACCACGAGTACCGGCCGGCGTTTGGCCTTCGCTCGTTGGATCGCCGATCCGGAGAATCCGCTCACGGCCCGCGTGGCAATGAACCACATCTGGCTGCGACACTTGGGCCAGGCGATTGTGCCCAGTGTGTTCGACTTCGGGCGCAACGGCCGACCACCCTCGCATCCGGCCCTGCTCGATTGGCTGGCAGCCGAGTTCATGGAGTGCGGCTGGAGCATGAAAGCGATGCACCGCTTGTTGGTAACCAGCAGCACCTATCGCCTGGCATCAACCCCAGATCCGGCCAGCAGTGCCCTGGATCGGGACAATACGTACCTCTGGCGCCTGCCTTCTCGACGGGTTGAGGCCGAGGTCGTGCGGGATTGCATTTTCTATGTAGCCGGCCAACTCGATCCCGCCCTGGGCGGGCCGGATCTCGAGTTACAACTGGGCCTGACGACGCCACGCCGCAGCCTGTATTTCCGGCACGCGGCTGAAAAGCAGATGGAGTTTCTGAAGTTGTTCGATGCACCGGAGGTGACGGAGTGCTATCAGCGCAAGGAAAGTGTCATGCCGCAGCAGGCACTGGCACTGGCCAATAGCGAGCTGACGCTCAAGCAGGCGCGGTTGCTGGCACGGACGCTGGCGGCTCAGGTCGGCGATGACACGGCGGCCTTTGTGGCTGCCGCATTTGAGCGCGTGCTCTCACGACCGCCGACAGCGGACGAACGGTCCGAATGTGTGACCTTTCTCCAGCAGCGGAGTCGACGGTATGATCAAGACAAGTCTGGCGCCTTGGCCACGGACGACAGGGAGGGACGGACGCCTGCCCCGGATCCGGCGCTCCGAGCGCGGGAGAACCTGGTGCATGTGTTGCTCAATCACCATGACTTTGTGACGCTACGCTAAGTCAGACTCAGCCGACTGGAGGGTGACTCATGAAGCTGGTAGCACGGACCCAGCCGTACACTTTTGACGATTTCTGTTGCCTAGTCCAAGAGGACCAGAAGGCTGACTTGATCGAGGGAGTGATTTACATGGCCTCGCCTGATAACACACGCGCGAATGAGCTGTTCATGTGGTTCGCCGGCTTGATTGATCTGTTCGTGGAAACGCTGGAGTTAGGAAAGGTCTACGGACTGCGGGTTGCCTTTCGCCTCGATGAGAACAATGCGCCCGAACCAGACATCGCTTTTGTCCGGAAAAAGCATGTTTCTCGGGTGCGCTTTGGGAGCGTCAATGGATCACCCGATCTGGCGATCGAAATCGTTTCCCCCGAAAGCGTCGAGCGCGATTATGAGAAGAAACGCGCCCAGTATGAGCGAGCTGGCGTTCTAGAATACTGGATTGTGGATGAGATGAAGCAAGAAGTCATTGTGTTGCGACTCGGCGCCAACGGCAAGTATCGTGAAGTGCGCCCCAGGAAGGGAGAGCTTCACAGCCAAGCTTTACCCGGATTCTGGTTTCGCCCTGAGTGGCTGTGGCAACAACCGCTACCCAAGAAAACCAAGACCTTGGCGGAAATCCTGGCGCGTCAAGCCTAACTGCTGCGGCTTCTCGGCGTGCTGGCACTCTTGAGGATGCCCTTATGTCTCCGACCACCCCACCCATCCCGCCCTCCCGTTGCCCCGGCATCACGCGCCGTTCCTTCCTCGTCGATACGGGGATGGGCTTCACTGGCCTGGCCCTGGGCGCCATGCTGTTCCGCGATGGCATCGCGCGCGCCGAACCGGAGCACGTGCCGCCCGATGGCAAGCCGCACTTCTCCCCCAAGGCGAAGTCGGTCATCTGGATCTTTCTCTGCGGTGGTGTCAGCCATGTTGAAAGCTTCGACCCCAAGCCAGCGCTGAACACCTACGCGGGCAAGTCGATCGAGGACACTCCTTACAAGGACGTCCTCAATCCGGAACGTCTCAAGGATATCATCGGAGGCAATCCGTCCCATGGCGGTCGCAAGCTGCTCATGGGGCTGAATACCGGCTTCAAGAAATACGGCCAGTGCGGCCTCGAAGTGGGCGACTGGTGGCAGCACATCGGCGCCTGTGCCGATGACTTGGCAGTTGTGCGCTCGCTGTGGACCATCCACAACGATCATGGAACTCAGCTAACTTGGCACACCGGCCGGCACCCGCGCGAAGGGGCCTTTCCCACGATCGGCTCCTGGGTCAGCTATGGGCTGGGCACACTCAACCAGAACCTGCCCGAGTATGTCGTGCTGGGTACGCCGACCGGCGATTGTTGCGGCGGCGAATGGACCCATGGCGCCGGCTACCTGGGACCCGAGCACGGTGGCGTGCGCCTAAACTTGGATGCGAAGGATCCCTTGCCCTTCGTCGCGCGGGGAGCGGGCATGCAGCGTGACGAGCAGGAGGCCGAGTTCAGCCTTCTGGGTCGACTGAATCGGCTTGCCGGCATCGATTATCCCGACGATCCGCTGCTGCGCGCCCGCATCCGCTCGTATGAGCTGGCGTTCGGTATGCAGACGGCAGTGCCTGAGACGCTGCAATTGGAACAAGAAACCGAGGCGACACGCCGGCAGTACGGGTTGGATCAAGACGTGACCCGTCCCTTTGGCCGGCTGTGCCTGGCAGCCCGGCGCATGGTGGAGCGCGGTGTACGCTTTGTGCAGATTTTCCACGGTGGCGGCGGTGGCGGAGCGTGGGATGCCCATTCGGGGATCCGCAAGAACCATGGTACGTTATCGGGCCAGGTGGACCGGCCCATCGCCGGGTTGCTTCACGACCTCAGGCAACGGGGGTTGTTGGAGGAAACCGTGGTCGTCTGGGGCACCGAGTTCGGGCGTTCGCCTGGCGCCGAAGGCGATGGCCGCGATCATCATCCGCAGGGCTTCTGTGCCTGGCTCGCGGGTGGCGGCATCAAGGGGGGCGTGGTGCACGGCGCCACCGACGAGATCGGCTTCCACGCGGTTGAGGAGCGTCATTACGTGACGGATATTCACGCGACCGTGTTGCACCAACTGGGACTGGATGCCCACAGATTGGCCATACCGGGTCGGAAGAGATTGGAGATGGACTACGGGAAGCCGATTCGGGAGATACTAGCCTGACCGGAGGGGAGGAATATGGCGAAGATCGTATTCTATAAGCAGGCACGTGACGATGGCGGCATCCATACCGGGATTGAGGTCAACGGCATCACGTGTTACGAGCGGTTCGAGATCGAAGGGGAGGAGTACGACCCAGCCTTAATCTGGTATGTCGAGGTGTACTGTGAGGGTGACGAACTACCAGACGATGCGGCTGGTGCCCTCTCCTGGCTCAAGAGTCATGCTGGTCCGATTAAAGACGGATTGCAAAATCTAGCCGCCAAGGTCCAGATCGGCCTGGACCATAATACGACGCCGCTGCATTGGCCGGTTTCCAATGCTCCCCACGGGGTTTCCATGAAGATTTTGTGTGATGTGGCACGGCGGCGGGTAGGGCTGGACATGGCAAAACTGATTACAGACCTGGGGCTGCACTTGGAAGGGATCCTACAGAGATTGCCTGAAGCACACGCCTACACGCTGTGAGTCGCCATGGAAAGGAGGACCCTTGATACCAGCGCGCTCATCCGACACTGGCACCGTTGTCGGACCAGGCCACTCAGTGATTACCTCCCAGCAGATACCGTGGTTTGGGCAAAGCAACTGATTGCACTTCACCAGACCAATGCGATTACAACCCCGGTCTATGTCGAATTCCTCGCGGGAGTCACCAGTGAGCATGAATTTCGGTTGGCCAAGGCTTACCTGGAGCAGTTCCATTGCGTGGATGGCGGCCGTATTCCACCGGAAGACTGGAAGGAAGCGATTCGTTTGGCCCAGCGGGTTCCACCGAGCGGCAAGCCACGTCAGCTGGGCGATTGTCTGATTCGGGCCATCGCCAGGCGCTTGAGATACCGAGTTCGCACGTACGATCAGGATTTTCCTGCCTAAACCTTCGTTGTACAAGGACACCCCATGACCAGCCGCGCACGCCAAGAATACCGCTACGAAAAACTCACCTGGCCCGAGATCAACGACGCGATCGAACTGGGCAAAGTCTGCATCCTTCCCTGTGGCGCTGTCGAGCAGCATGGCCCGCACTTGCCCCTCGACGTCGACCTGATCTGTCCCACCGAGATCGCGCGCGGCGCCGGCCGGCAGGTTGCCGACAAGTTGCTCGTGCTGCCGACGGTGGCCTACGGCTACACCGGCCATGTCATGGACTTTCCCGGCACGATCAACAATGACTTCGAGCACTTCATGCACCACGTGCTCGACATCACCAAATCGCTGGCCTACCACGGCTTCAAGAAGCTCATCTTGCTCAATGGCCACGGCTCCAATATGCCCAATCTCGACCTGGTCGCCCGCCGCACGAACCTGGAAACCGACGCGGAGTGCGTGCTCTTCGCCTGGTGGCACTTGCTCACCGTGGACAAGGAGTTCATGCCGCGCTGGCGCCAGAGCAAATTCCCCGGCGGCTGCGCCCATGCCTGTGAACTGGAAACCTCGATGTATCTGCATCTGGACGGGGACAACGTCCGCAAGGACCAAATCAAGAGCGGCAAGATCAGCTTCAATGAGGAAAATAGTCCGTTTCTCTATAACGACCTCTTCGGCCACGGGCCGGCATCGCTAATCTCCTGGACCAGTAGCTACTCCGAGACCGGCGTGCTGGGGGAAGCGGAGTTGGCCACGGCCGAGAAGGGCCGGCAAGCGTACGAGGAAGCGGTCAAACAGCTGGCCCGATTCGTGACGGTTTTCAAAGACCGCCCTAAGGATGGGCGCGGCGACCGCCACCGCCAGCCGCCCACGATGCCGATTCCCTGGGGCCAGCGCCCGATCAAATGAGAACGGATCGGGCCGTGCTTGGAATTCACGACAGCTGATACTTCAGCAGGCGGCACGGAATCTTACCGTTGTAGAGCGGCAGCTGTTCCGTCGCGGTCAGGCCGATGCATTCTGCCAGTCGGGCATTGCCGGTAAAGACGCATGCCGTCCACCCCGAGCAGCGCCGCCCGAACACTTCGCCCAAGGTCTGATAGAGCCCCATCAGGTCGCTCTCCCGGCCGATCCGCTCGCCGTAAGGGGGATTGCACACGATGGTTCCAGGGGGCCCCTCGGGCGGCCGAAAGTCGCGCACGTTTTTGAGCTCGAAGGGCAGCAAATGTCCGATGCCGGCAGCGCGGGCGTTGTCGTTTGCAAAGGCAATCGCATCCCGGCGGTTGTCCGTGCCGACGATCGGAGCCGGCAGTTGCTTGTACACGCCCCGGCGCGCCTCGTCGCGCAGGGCGGTCCACAGGCGGATATCGAAATCCATCCAACCCTGGAAGCCGAACCGCCGGCGGGTCAAGCCGGGCGGTCGATTGAGCGCCAGCCAGGCCGCCTCGATTGGCAGCGTCCCGGAACCGCACAGCGGATCGGCAAACGCGGTATCCTCTTTCCAACCGCTGAGCAAGATTAGAGCCGCCGCCAACGCCTCATTCAAAGGCGCTCGGGTGAGGATGGGCCGATAGCCGCGTTTGTGCAGCGAGTCGCCGGAACTGTCCAGGCTGAGCACGGCCTGGTTGCGGTAAATGTGCAAGTTCAACTGCACCAAGGGCGCCTCCAGATCGACACTTGGGCGGCGTCCACACCCCTCGACGAACTGATCACAGATCGCATCCTTGGTTTTGAGAGCTGCATAGTGCGAATGCGTGATCTGCGAGTCGCGGACGTTGCAGTCGACCGCCAAGGTGTGGTCGGGCGTGAGGTACAGCGACCAGTCGATGGTCCGAACCGCGTCGTAGAGCTGTTCCGGCGTGGTAACCGGTACGTCCAGGATCGGCCAGAGAACACGGATGGCGGTGCGCAACCAGAGGTTGGCTCGGTAGAGCAGGGTCCGATCACCGGCGAAGTGAACGCCGCCGCGGCCAGTTTCGATTTCGGCGGCGCCAAGCGTGCCTAGCTCTCCGGCCAGGGCCGGTTCGATGCCCCGGGCACAAGTGGCGAAATAGCGCTGCCAGGTCACAGCCACCCCTTATGGTTGCATCCTCGCTTCACCCTCCCATGATAGCCGAATGGGCCAGCTGCCGCATCGGTCGGTTGCGGTAAACGAACGGTCTGAGGTGTGGTGGTTGATGTGGGTCAGTTTGCCAAGTCTGGCGAGGCAGCTCTCCAGGTTCCAGCATTCTGTCCCCTGCCTCCCGCCTAACAGAGCGCTGCCTTACGGCAAGAAATTCAGCAAGTTCGTATTCAGCAGTCGCGACGCCGACGCCAGAGTAAGCTGGAGCAGATTCTGCTGGGCCTGGAGGTTGATCACGACATCCGTGATATCGGCCGATTCGAGATCGGAAGTGCGCTGGCGCGTTTGCAGTTGCAAATCCTGGGCACGGCTTTGCAGGGCATCCAGGTTTTGCAAGCTGGCCGACTGTTCGCCGACGACATTCAAGATGCCAGTCCGCACGCGATCCAGCTCGCCCAACCGCTGCGTGAGGGCATCGGCCTGCTGGGCTTGGGTCAGCCCGTGCGTGTTCCGTAGATCATCGCGCAAGGCCATCAGAACTTGAAAGGCATCGCCAGAACCCGTGTAATCCAGCGAGTCGGATCCTGTTCGGCGGATGTTGGTGCTGTTCACATTCGTGACCAGGCCTGTCGTGCTGTTGGTAACGATCTGGTTCGGATTGAACGTGATCGGCACCGTACTTGCGCCGCCATCTACGGAGAGCGTGCCGTTGGCGGTAATGTCGCTGGTGCCGTTGAACCCCGGCGTGATCGCGGTAGTGTTGACGAAAACCACTTCACCATGGGACCCCGTCACCTTCAGATCGGTATCACTATTGGTGAAGGAAACCGGTGGGCCGCCATCCAGGGAAACCGTACCGCTGGCGCCCGTGCCACTCGTGTCGTGGAGCGTGAGCTGGGAGGCGCCGGCTGGCCCCAGGATCGTGTCCCCGGCGAGCGAGCTGGTGCCTGCCTGCACACCGCCGGCTGCGTAAGTGGTCGTCGTGTGCTGAACGAGAAGCGTGCCCTGACCGGTGGCGCTATCCGTGCCGAGGGTACCGGCGGCCGCACCGGTGTTGCTGGTATAGATCGTACTGCCGCGCTGGCGCGCGCCTTGAAACACTTCACTTCCGGTATAAAGGGTCGCCACGCTCTGTTGTTGGCTAATCGGGACCTCGGCTCGTTGTTGGGCCCCCCGATACGCAATGCTCTGGGGACGGCCCTGGCTATCGGTGGCCGTCACCACGAACGGAGTGGTCGTCGTGGCACTGCCGCTGTAGAGAGAACGGCCCGCATCCTGGGTGTTGGCCAAGTCCACAAGGCGCGAGAGCAGCCCATCCACTTCTTGCGCTAACGCTTCCTTGGACGTGCCATCGTTGACAGCACTATTGCCCTCGATCGCCACTTGCCGAGCTTGTACGAAGAGATCATTGACGGCTTGCAACGTCGATACGCTCTGGTTGAGCGTTTGCTGGGCATCTCCGATGTTGCTCAGATAAGTTGTGAGCCGTTGATCCTGGGCCTTGGTGCCGAGGACCGTTACGGTGGCCAGGGGATCATCGGACGGCCGTAGCAAACGATTGCCGGTCGACGCCTCCTGCTGCAACTGGCCCAGGCGGTCCGTCTGCTGGCGGGCGTTGATCAGGGCTTCATTGGTCACGGTCTGGAGAGTAACGCGGAGATTCATGGCTCTATTTCACCAGCTGCAAAAGGTCGTCTAAGGTTGTATTTACTGATTCAACATAGCGCGACGCCAATTGAAAGCCGCGCTGGAA
Source organism: Gemmataceae bacterium (assembly GCA_041499985.1). Classification (GTDB taxonomy): domain Bacteria; phylum Planctomycetota; class Planctomycetia; order Gemmatales; family Gemmataceae; genus JBGQLF01. The sequence goes on along the minus strand of JBGQLF010000129.1, from coordinate 2,176 downwards.
CTGGAGCAGGTTGACCAGTTCTTCGTTTGGATCGACGCCCGAGACACTCTGCTGTTGTGCCTGGAGTTGTTGGCCCAGCAACTGCTGATGACTCTGCTCCTGGTTGAGCTGCTGCACCTGCGTGCCCACATCGCCCACCAGGGCGGCCGCGAATTGCTGAAACGTTTGCGTGCCGTTAGCCAAGAACGGCGTATCCCGCAACGCCGACAGCCGTTGCAAATTGGCGCCGTCGCCTGGCTGGCCCGTCTGCGACGCGGCCAACTGATCCGGATGGGCCAGCAGGTCGGGCTGAACCGCGATCGTGCTGGCATTCGCGCCAGCGAAGAAACTGTTGATGCCAAGGGCCGTCAGAATGCCGGCGGTATCCGCCTGAGCCACGACGGGCGTGCTGAAGCTGTCGCCATCGGTGACCGTGCCCGAGGAGAGCGTCACGGTTACACCATTCGCGATCTGGAGCGGCGTGCCGGCTTCGTAGCCCTGGCCGATATTCAGCGAGGCCACCGGAGTGCCGGCGGCATTCTTCACCTGGAGCGTCAAGCCCGGTCCCGTCGGGGGACCCGGCGTGACGCCCACGGTGCCGCTGCCCACGAATTCGAACGTGTACGCATCATTGGTTTTGCCGCTGTAGCTGCCGCCGAGCTGGGCCGTGGTGGTGCTGCTATAGCCGCTGCTGTAGGACGGTGCCGAAGGCAGGCGGCCAGCAAAGTCGAAAGCGTAACCGGGCTGGGCTAGAATCTTCAACGTACCCGTCTGAGCATCGGCCACGGCATTCAGAGCGCTGCCGCCATTCACCGCCGAGAGCGCCGCCGCGACATCTTGCAAGCTCTGTGAGGGATTGATCGGGATTTCGGTCAACGTTTGTTTGCCCGTGGCCAACTGCGTCACGGTAACGAACAGGGACCCGGCCTGGGGCGGAAATGCCAGCTGGGCCTGGCTCAGCGGAGCGGTCACACTCTTGACAGCCTGCTGGCCGGATGCCTGCGTCAGGGGGCCATTCAAGCCCAGTCCGGTCGCGTGGACGCTGTTGACTCGCTTGATCAACTCGCTGGCGAGTGTATCAAGACGCGATTGATAAGCGGGTAAGGCTTGATTGCGGACAAGCAGGAGGCCGCCGAGTGTGCCTCCCATGATCGTGAGCGGTACCGCCGAGTCGCTGGCTGTCACCACGGCTTGGTTGGCCTTGTCGATCGTAGTCTGAAGGTCGAGGTGTTGGCTGCCCGTCACCACAGGGATTCCGCCCACCAACACGGTGCGCTGGCCAAACTCCGCCGCGATGGTCTGGACGCCCACGTGTTGGGCCAGATCGTTGATCAATTGATCGCGCTGATCAAGCTGGTCATTCGCCGAAATGCCGCGCGCGGCGGCGTTGCGAATGGTATCATTGAGATCGGCAATCTGGCTGTCCAGGCTGTTGATGGTGCCCACTTCAGCCTTGATCTGCACGTCGGCATTCTCCCGGAGCTGGTCGAGAGCGCCGGCCCCGGCATTGAGGTCGCCGCTGAGAGCCGCCGCACTGCCCAACACCGTCTGGCGCTGCGTCACATCGTCCGGATGCGCCGCCAGCTGGCTGAGCTGATTAAAAAACGTTTCCACACTCGTCGTCACCGAACCGTCGCTCGGCGTGAGAAGGCTCTCCACTTGTTGCAACGTGTTCAGCTGAGCGGTCGTGTCACTCAGCGACGAGGTTTGGCTGGTGAGGGCATTTTCCAGTAACGAGTCGCTTTGGCGGCGAATATCGCTGATGCTTACGCCGGAGCCGATCACGAGATGCTGGATCTGGGTCGGAGTCGTCTCCACCAGATTGGCCACCTGGCGATGGTAGCCCGGCGTGCTGGCGTTGGAAATGTTCTCGCCGATGATATCCAGAACGCGCTGATTCACCTGGAGCGCGGAAAGTCCAATGGACAAGTTGGCGATCGGCATCGCATCACCCTCGGGCCTGGATCAGGGAGCCACAACGTGGGTCGGGGCGGGCCCCGGTCTTGTTGTAACCGGTACTCGCGGCCTCGCCGCCGGTGATCTCCACCAGCAGCTGGTGGAGGAAAGTGGCACAGTGGCGGATCAGGACGATGTTACCGCGATTGAGGTCGTCCACCGCCGATGTCATCTGACGTAGGCGCTGGCGGCAAGTGGTCAGGCGCTGGGCCAACCCTTCGGGGAGACGCGCGGCCAGCAT
>JBGQLF010000128.1:0-12048 GCA_041499985.1 Gemmataceae bacterium | reverse complement strand
CTGCGCGAAGACCGGCGGCACATCCAGGATCGAGACGTGCGCTTGCTCCGCCACATCGTCACCAGTCGCCTCAACCTGGAGATGGCAGCCGCGGATGCAATCGTGGATATCGCTTGCGAGGTCAAGCCGGATGAGGCCACGCTGGTGCCCGAGCGGCGCCAGGAATTGACCACGGAGGGCGGCCTGGACGTGGTCACCAATCAGGAGACCGTCGGCCGCGCCATTCAGCGCTTAACCGCCGCTGGGATCGAGGTATCGCTGTTTGTGGATCCGGATCCGCACCAGATTGCCACGGCCAAGCTGCTGGGCGCCAAAGCCGTCGAGATCCAGACCGCCCGCTACTCCGAGGCACGCACCGAGCCGGACCGGCAGCGCGAACTGACCGCGCTCGAGGAAGCCACGGTTTTTGCCCTGGAGCAGAGCCTGCATATCCATATGGGACACGGTCTGACCTATACAAATGTGCAATCGATTGCGCGAATCCGCGCTGTGGAAGAGCTGAACATCGGCCATAGCATCGTCGCGCGGGCCGTGTTGGTGGGCATGGAGCGAGCAGTCCGAGAGATGAAGGAAGCAATCCGCCTGGCGCTTGGGGATCGACTGACAAGGTGACAAGGTGACATAGTCGAGGATCACCTGCTGTTATTGCTTCCTCTCCGTTCAGTTTCCTTGTCACCTTGTCACGTCACCCTCTCGGGATAGTCATCCGGCACCACCCAGCGCTCCAGGCGCCGCTCTCCCCGGAGTAGCATGATCGGCATGGGAACCCCAACGGGCAGTTGCATCAGGATCTTGTGCAGATCGTCCGCACTAGTGGTTGGCTGTTCGCCCAGTGCGAGGATGAGATCCTCCTCAGTAATCCCCGCCTCGTCCGCTGGGCCATCGCTTTCCACAGCCAGGACCTCTACGGCATGCGACTGCGTCAACTCGAAGCGGCGAGCGAGAGCCGGTGCGATCGGCACACTGCGCACGTGCACGCCGAGGTAGCCACGCACCACGCGGCCGTGCTGGAGCAACTGCGGCAAGATGTGCTTGGCCATGTTGATCGGGATGGCGAAACAGATTCCCTGGGCCGGGCGGATGACGGCCGTGTTGATGCCGATTACCTGGCCGCGGTTGTCGACCAGGGGACCGCCGCTGTTGCCAGGATTGAGGGCGGCGTCGGTCTGGATCACGTTGTCCACGAGGTGCCCAGTGATGCTGCGGAGCGTCCGCCCCAGCGCGCTGATCACACCCGCCGTGACCGTGGACTCGAAGCCAAACGGACTGCCAATGGCCACGACCAGCTGACCGACCCGCAACTGGGCCGAGTCGCCGAACGAGGCATAGGGCAGGGCGGAAGCTTGCGCCTGCACGATCGCCAGATCCGTCCACGGATCGGCACCAACGAGATTCCCGCTCAATTCACGCCCATCGTGCAACCGAACCCGAACGCGCGAACTACGCCGGATGACGTGGTGATTGGTCAGCAGAAAGCCGTCCGGCGTGAATAGGATGCCCGAACCGGATCCCTCCTGGCCACCGCGCTCGCTCCGCAAGTTTACTACCGCGGGTCGCAGTGTTTCCGCCACGTGTACCACGACGCGCGAGAAGGCGTCGAGTGCTTCGTCGTCCTTGACACGCGGGTCGGTAGGTGAAGGACTGGAAGCGGAATCCGAACCGTTGCTGATGAAATGGTGCCAGAATCGGGACATGGGGCCACTCCTATGAAGCAAGGCATCGCTGTCCTCATTCTAGAGTGGCAGGCAAGGGAGCGGCTGGGCGTCCAGGGAACGCGTCGGGCAGTCCAGCGAACTCGCCTCGGCGCGGCCCGGCCGACTCGCTACAATCCCACCGACTTGGATCGGGACCTCTCGGGGAGCTCTGTCCTCTCCCGCGGACGCTGCTACTCCCCTAAGCACGATTTCCGACCTCACTTACGGAACCAGGAGGGAATCCATGCGCACTTTCCGCTTCATGGGCTTCTTCGTAGGACGGATTTCAATCCGTCCGGCCCAGACGGACGGATTGAAATCCGTCCTACGATGGGGCTGGACCTTCGGCATGCTCAGCCTGCTGGCCACACCAGTGGCCGCGCAACAACCCGTGGCGCCACTTCCCGCAGCTACCGCCCCTGCTGCTAACGCCGTCGCCGCCACCGTGAATGGCCAACCGATTCCGGAGGTGGCGGTGCAGCGCGGTCTCAAGCGCGTGCCGCCGACCCGACAAGCCGAAGTCCGCAGCCAGATCCTCGACTTCCTCATCGGCAACCTGATCGTGGACCAGTACCTGCTGCAACTGAAGATCGACGTGCAGCCGAAGGAGGTTGAGGCTCGCATCGACCAGCTCCGCGAGGAGATCCGGAAACAGGGCCAGACCTTCGACAAGGTGTTGCAAGACTTGATGTTGACCGAGCCGGAGTTGCGGACCCAGATCACCGCTGATATTCGCTGGGACAAATTTCTCGACCAGCAGCTGAACGACAAGACGCTGCGCGAGTTCTTCGACAAGAACCCGGAAATGTTCGATGGCTCCACGATGCATGCGCGGCACATCCTGCTCTCGCCGCCGCCCGGCGATGCTCAGGCTGCCGAGCAGGCCAAGACCCAGTTACTGGGCTTCAAGAAGCAGATCGAGGACGAGGCCGCCAAGGGGTTGGCGAAGCTGCCACCGGACACCGACAACCTCGGTCGGGAGAAGGCTCGGACGCGGCTGATCGAGGACACGTTTGCTACCCTGGCCCGAGAGAAATCAGCCTGTCCGTCGCAGGCACAGGGCGGCGATCTCGGCTGGTTTCCCCGCGCCGGCAGCATGGTCGAGCCGTTCGCCAAGGCCGCCTTCGCGCTACAGCCCTACCACATGAGCGACGTCGTTGCCACTGAGTTCGGCTACCATTTGATTCTGGCCACCGAGCGCCGTCCGGGCAAGGAAACCAAGTTCGAAGAGGTCAAGGACGCCGTCAAAGAGGTGTATGGCGAACGGCTGCGTGACGCCATCTGTGCCCAGTATCGGCCGCGGTCCAAAATCGTCGTCTCCGGACCGCCAAAGCCCTGATGGGGGCGCACCTTTCCGCACAGACGCGACGGCCCCGTAGAGGGTCTTGCCGCGAACTCGGACAATTGAGGCAGAGGGAGGAAGGAGAAGATCCTTTTTTCCTCTGCCTTTGTGTTTTTCCCTGTCCCAGATGGGAACGAACCGCCATGCGAACCATCATTCTGCTCGTGCTGTCGAACAGCTTCATGACCCTGGCCTGGTATGGCCACCTGCGTTTCCGGTCGGCTCCCCTGGTCCTGACCATCCTGGCGAGCTGGCTGATTGCCCTGCCGGAATACGCCCTCCAGGTTCCCGCCAATCGGTGGGGTTATGGACAATTCACGGCGGCGCAGCTGAAGATCATCCAGGAAGTGATCTCGATCAGCGTGTTCGTCATTTTCAGCTTCTTCTACCTCAAGGAAGCGCCGACCTGGCGGACCGGCTTGGCGTTTCTCCTCATCATCGCCGCAGTCTTCTTGGTGATCCAGTCCCCGGCCAGCACACGAGAGGGCAAGCAGCAGCCCATTGCCACAGGCCCGACGGAAGCCGAAGCACGGTAAGCGAGGGCAATCGGCTAGCGACCATGTTGCGCCAGCGTTTGCAGATCGCGATAGAGCGAGGCCAGGAAAGCGACGGCGTGCTGCGTGTCGCGGATCGGCGTCACGGGCTGGTAGGCCGTTCGGCGGAGAAACTCCTCGGCCAATCGGCGCGCCAGCTGCTGGCGCGGTCCCGCTGCCATCCCCGTGTGGCGCTGGAAAAAGGAGCGGAGGATATAGCAGCTGTCCGAGGAGCAGGCGCCCAGCTGTTCGGACGTGAAGCAAAACGCGTCGGAAGCGAAATGCTTGATCTGCTGATCCACCTCGGCGGGCGGTGCCAGCGTGCGTTCCCGGATAACTATCGTCCCTGCGGCCATGTCTCCCAGACGCTGACCCCGGCCGCTGAGCAACACGAACAGTGCGCCCAACAGATAGAAGCCGGGCAGAAAATCCGCCAGCCCAACGAGGTTCCGCACACAGGCTGCGCGAAAATCCACCGCCGCGCCGTTCTCGCGCACCACACGGATGCCCGCCCATCTCTTGCCGGGTGTCTGGCCGCTGTGACGAACTTCATAATAAATGTCAAACCCCAGCAGCACCGCGTAGGCAAAGCCGACCCCCAGGGCGGCGAGCAAGGACTGCGCCGTCTTGTCTCCGAGAGTCATCCCACACAGGCCCAATACCACGAGCCCAAGCAAGCCCACCAGCAAGACGAGGAGCCATTTGATCAGCCAATCGCAGACCTGGGCCACGAAGCGCGAACCCAGCCCCGCGATCTCCAGCGCGACCTCGATTTGCTCCGGCGTCTCAATCCCAAGATCATCCGTCCACTGCATGCGTACCTCGTGCTGGGAAAACCTTTTTCGCCATTATAGCGAGCCTGCTGGACCCCCGAAAGGACTTGGATGCCCGCGGCGGCGCCGGCTCCGTACAATAGGCGGCATGCGACCGCTCGACCGCCAACGCTGGCACGACCTGACCGGCCTGCTCGACCGCTGGGATCGCCAGGGGCCAAACTCCTTGACCGTTCCGGAGCTGAAGCAGCTCAGCCGGCTCTACCGGCAGGTGACCATCGACTTGTCGAAAGCTCGCACCGATGGGGCAGATCCCGAACTGCTCCAGTACCTCAATCTCTTGGCGGCCCGGGCCCACGGCCATGTCTACTCGGCCAAGCGGGTCAGCTTGCTGCCGTTGTGGGACTTCGTGACAGCGGGCTTCCCGAGGCTGGTGCGGCGCCAGGCCCGGCCGATCCTCGTCTCCACCGCGGTTTTCCTCCTCACCGCGCTGGCTTCTTTCCTGGCCGTGCTGCGCCAGCCGGAGACCGCCTACTCGCTGTTCGACGAGCAGTACGTCGAGTTCGAGAACCTGCGCCTGGAGAAACAGGAGGGCGAATACCGCGGCAACTTCACGTTCAGCGTTGCCGAGAGTCCCCTGGTAGCGGTCGCCATTATCGGCAACAACATCTTTGTCGCCCTGCGAACGTTCGCCTTCGGCGCTCTCTGTTGTCTGCCGGCGATTCTGCTCCTGGCCTTCAATGGCCGCATGCTCGGAACCCTGTCGGGGCTGGTCTGGAATCACGGTTACCTGGTCGCTTTTTACGGTCTCATCTTGACGCACGGTGTGCTGGAATTGACGGCCATCTGCCTGGCTGGCGGCGCCGGCCTGATGCTCGGCTGGTCCGTAATCGCCCCGGGCGGCTTACCACGCCGCGACGCCCTGCGCTGGGCAGCCGTCGATGCCTTCGGCGTGCTGGGGGGAGCCGTGCTGCTCCTGATCCCCGCCGGGCTGATCGAGGCCTATGTCACGCCACATTGTCCGGCAGCGGTGCGCTGGAGCGTGGCCCTGGCCTCCGCCGTTTTCCTGGCTGCCTACCTCGGCTGGGCTGGCCGAGCGGCTCCGGCCACCTGATCGTCATCAACCCGGCAAATGGCAAGCGCTCCGAGCTGCCGATGCACTCGCGCAAGGAGCTTGGTACGGGGCTGGTCCGGGCGATCAAGAAGCAACTGGGCCTGGAGGATCGTTAGATGGTCGTGCTGCAATACCCGGCCGTGCTGGAGAAAGATGATAATGACACGTGGCTCGTCACGTTTCCGGATTTCGAGGACGCGCTGACGTGCGGGGATACGCGCGCGGAGGCGCTCGCTCATGCCGTGGATGCTTTGGAAATGGTCATCATCTCCCGCATGAAGCATAAACTCGATATTCCTGCCCCGAGTGCCGCGCGGGGCAGGCCGCTGATAAGCATCCCCCCGCTGACGGCTGCCAAGGCACTTCTGTATAGGGAACTCCGCGAGCAGAATGTCACCATCCGACAGCTGGCTCGGAAACTCCGCTGCGAGTATCCGGTCGCGCACCGGCTTCTGGACGTATCCCGCAAGACGCAGGTGAACGAAATCGCCAAGGCATTTCAGGCACTCGGCAAACGGGTGCTCATCGGCGTTGAAGAGAACGGCCTGTGAAGGAACTTGGGCGGCCCGATTCGGCCTAAACCAGTCCGCGAAAGGTAATTTCGAGGTAGCGATTGACCAGCGGCGGCGTCAGGTCACTTGGCTCGACGTCCAACACATGAGCGCCCATTTGGCGCAGACGCTCGAGCACCTCGCGCCGCTCATGGAGCAACTCGATGGCGGTCGTCTTGCGAAACCCTTCCTGTGCCGTGTGCGGCTGACTGCGTGCGGCCCGCGTCAAGAACGGATCTGTCAGTGCCGCGAACAGCACCAGGTGACGCCGGGCCGCCAGCTGCAAATGCGCGAGCATCTCCGAAGCAGTCTGAGCATCGACGAAGTCGGTCAGGACGATGAGCAGAGACCGCTTGGGATGCCGGGCCGCCACCAGCCGCAGGCAACGCCCATGATCGGTTTCCGTGAAGTCGCCCCGCAGATCATACAGCGTGTCGGTCAACAACCGGATCTGTCCCCGTCCGCTGCGCGGCACTTTCCAGGCGTGGACCTTGTGCGAAAAGGTACACAAGCCGACCCGGTCGCCTCGCCGCAGCGCCACATGGGCCAACAGCAGGGCCGAATTGACCGCGTGGTCGAGCTTGGCCACGCCATCGACCTCGGCGTTCATGAGCCGGCCGCAATCGAGTAGCAGCAAGATGGTCTGATGACGCTCGGCTTCCTGATTGCGGACGATTGGCTTCCGCCGTCGAGCCGTTGCCTTCCAGTCCAGGAGGCGCACGTCGTCGCCTTGAACATAATCGCGCAAGGACTCGAACTCCCAGGCACCGCCGCGCATCCGTACCTTGCGAATGCCCAGTGTTTGCAGCGGATCGGCCTGTGCCAGCAAATGATAGCGGCTCAGCGCAGGGAGGTTCGGATAGACCCGAACCTCGGCAGGCGCCGCCACCACCTTTTGCCCCTCCCACAGGCCCAGAAGCGAACGATAACGCAGGTAAATGGATCCCCAGGAAAAGCGCCCCCGGGCCCGCGGCGTGACCTGGTATTCCAAGTGGAGTTCACCCTGAGCCGGCACCATTCCGGACAACTCTTCGGGGGCGCCCTGGAAAGAGACGGGCCAGGTGTCGCGCAGGCGAAGGGACAAGGCCACGCGCGCACGGTTGCGCAATACGATCGTGATGGCGTGTTCCCGGAGCACCGACAGCCGATCTGGCGCCAGCCGGAGCACCTCCACGGCCTCCGCGCCGGGAGTGAGCCACCAGTCGATCAGGGCGGCGCCGACCAAGACCACGTTGAGGGCCAGCAGCACCAACCCCGCAACGGGCAGCACGATCACCGCCAGGGACGAGACCGACGCCAGGACCATCCACCATACCAGGCGCGGCGAGGGGACTGGCATCATCGCGGGATCTCCATGCGGTTGAGGATTTCGTCCAGCACATCGTCCGGGGTGTAGCCGTCCACCTCCGCGCCGGGCTTGAGCAAGATGCGGTGGCGGAGCACCGGCTTGGCGACCGCCTTGACATCATCGGGCAAGACATGGCCGCGACTCTGTAGCGCCGCCCGGGCCTTGGCCGCCATCAGCAGCATGAGTCCGGCGCGGGGGCTGGCTCCGACCTCGACTTTGAGATTGTCCCGCGTGGCGCGCACCAGGCGCGCCAGGTAGCCCAGCAACTCCTCCCGGATGGTCCGTGCCTGGATCTCCGCCTGGACCCTGAGCAGTTCCTTCGCGCCGCCCAGGCGCTGTAGCCCGAACCGCTCCAGGTTCTCGACCCGCAGCCCCTGCTGGTGCAGGCGGAGAATGTCGATCTCCTCGGCTTCCGCGGGGTACGAAACGATCACCTTCATCAGGAAGCGATCGAGCTGGGCCTCGGGCAAGGGATAGGTTCCCTCCTGCTCGATCGGGTTCTGCGTGGCAAGCACCATAAATACTTCCGGCAGGCGATAGGTGGTACCGTCCACGGTCACCTGGCGTTCTTGCATCGCCTCCAAGAGAGCCGATTGCGTCTTGGCCGGGGCGCGGTTGATCTCATCGCCGAGGAGGATCTCGCCGAAGATCGGCCCCGGACGAAACTGAAACGTCCCGTGTTGTGGATCGAAAATATTGGTGCCAAGGATGTCGGCGGGCATCAGGTCGGGCGTGAACTGAATGCGCTTGAAGGTGCAGTCGAACAGGTGGGCCACGACGCGAACCAGGAGCGTCTTGGCGGTGCCGGGAATGCCCTCGATGAGGATGTGTCCCCCGGCGAACAGGCTGACGAGGAGCTGTTCAATCAGTTCGTCCTGGCCGACGATGACCTTGGCGATCTCGCGGCGGAGTGTCTGGTACAGGCTACCGATGGTGTCGTCCATGGAAGAACTCATCGCGTGCGGTTTCCAGTGACTGGAGGGCCTGGACAAAAGCGGCGGCAGTGCGGGCGGGTGGGGCCGGTCGCGCCAGCAGGGGTTGGAGCATTTCCCGACGGATTGGACGACGCCGCGTCGCCTCCTCAAGCAGCTGCTCCGACGGCGTGCCGGCCGGCAGCCCCAGATCGCGTTCCAGCGCGTGGACGAAGTCGGCTCGCGCCGTCGCCAGCGCGTCCGCGTAGTCTCCCTTGTGCTCGAGCAAGGCGGCAAGGGAATGCAGGAACTCTTCCTTGGAACGCCGCGACGGCGGGGGCACCGGCCGCAGAGCGCCGAAACGGGGCACAGCATGCCACAAGAGCAGACCGAGTAGCAATAGTCCTTGGAGCGTCACCCAGAGCATCGGCGGCTGGAGCAACAACTCGGTCACCCCGGGCCGTTCGCGTAGACCGTGGCAATACTCGTCGAACACCAGTTGGCCATTGCGCTGCTGGAGCACGGCGTCTGCCAAGCGGCACAGCAGTACTGCGTTGTCGGCCTGGCCCAGGAGACGGTTGGTCAGGAACTCGGGCCGATTCACCAGCCAGACTTCTCCTCGTCCCCAGGAGTGGATGGTCACGAGAGGCTTGTCGCCGACCGTCGCCCAAACACGGCCCGCTTGCCCGGCCCAGCGGACGCGGACCATTCCCCCCGCCAGGCGCGTCACTCCAGGACCGGAGGCGGCTTCCTCGGTGGCGGTTGCCTCGGATTTATCGCTTGCCAGTTGCCATCCCTGTTGCCGCGCGAATTCTCCAGTGGCGTCCGCCAGGACGACGATCCCGCCGGCCTGCACCCAGGGACTCAGCTGTTCCTCCGCCTCCTTCGCGGCCGCGGTCGGAAACAGCACCCAGCGCACCGCGCCGCCGGCAGGGCGTTTGGAGCGGGCTACGGGGTAACCCAATTCGTCCAGCAACAAATAGGCGGCGCGAAAGCCCTCCGGCGAGGCGTCGTAGCTGGTGCCGTGTTTCAGCGGCTGGGGATTGGGGCCAAACACCATCACCAGGAAGATCAGAACCAGCACGACGCTGGCCGGCACCGCCCACCAGAGCCTGGCGGACCACTCGTTATCCGGATGCACCGGTGTTCCTCCCGCGGGTGTGTCCTAGTCGCGTTGCCCTTGCAAGTGTTCATACAGGGCCAGGCAACTCTCGTACTGCCGTTCTTCGGTGGGGTGCTGGCCATACCAGTGGTCATCGAGCGTATCCACGAAGACCTTCAACTCGGCCTGCACCCGCGGGCGCTCGGCGAACAACGCGAGGTATTCGCGATTGGTAGCCGCCTGCTGGAAGCCGACGCGGCCACTCTCGTCGAAGCGATAGACCAGAGACAGAAACAGAAAGCGGACGGCTTCGGTGAACTCGTGCTGCCCGGCGCGCCGCCGCGCTTCTTCCCAGTAGGACAGCGACAACCGTCCGCGCTCCTCCTCCGTGCTCCCCGTGCCCGGCCCCTTCGCCCCGGCGCTGAAGGCGCGACTCACCGTCCAGCCGACGTGGCCGACCAGGACCAGGAGCAACGCCAGGCAGCCGCCTAACAATAACCAGAAGAGCACGACATTGGTTTCGTGCAGTCCCGCCAGCCAACCGAAGAAGTCGCGCAGCAGCCCCTCCATCCATTTCTGGCGGCCGTTCGGCGAAAACTCCTCGCGCGCAAGGATCTCGGTCAGCTTCTGGCGGATGGAGCCCTCGCTCGGCTCGGGCGGAGCAGCCACGCCGAGCCGGGCAGATACCAGGACTACGGCCAGGCTGGCGCCGGCAGCGGTCCGCAGCTGGGCCAACCACGGGTGTGGCTTCATGAGGAGGTGGGAGCTTGTTGTTGCGCGGCCAATTCCAGGTCGAACCCTTCTTTGCGGATGCGCAGGTCGAAGTAAAGCAGCGTCCAGCAGACGGCGGAGTAGGATTGGACCAGGCTATTCACCAGGTAAGTTACCAGCTGATTGACCACAAAGTTGGGGTAATGGACCACGGCCCTCAGTCCGGTCGCCGTCGTCACCAATTCGTGGCTGGGCAAGACGCGTTCCAAAAAACCGGTCATGGTGATCAGAATCACGCCCAGAAGCAAGAACAGGAAGCCCAACCCCAAGATCCGCGCGCGGAATCCTTCGCCCAAGCTCTTGCTGCGCTGGAGCGCCTTGTCCCCTTTCAAGCCTTCCACCACGACGACTTGCCCGACGAAGATATACCAGATCGCGAAAAGGATACCGGGCACAAGGCACAAGAGCATGCCCAGGCCGATGAACACGCCGGCTAAGAACGACGCCCCCAGGAGCCGGCCGAAGCGATGAAAGGCGAAACCGAAGGCATCGCCCATGCCGGCACGCTGGCCGATGAACTCCTGGGCGATCACGTGCAAGCTGGCCGCATTGCCGATGGGGCCCAAAATCAGCGCCAGCAAGACGACAAGCAGGATGCCCAATAGCCCGCTGACCGGCGTGACCTGTGCTTCTTCCACCACTGGTTGGACCAACTGCACGAGGATCTGGGGCAAGAACACCAGCAGGTTGATCGCGTAGAAAGTGGGCAGCCTGGCCAGCAGCAGTTTTAAGCCGCGATCCAGGATATCGCCTATGGACATGGCACCGATGGGGAATGTCACAGCTTCACCCTCAGGATCTTTTGCAAAGCGCGTCCGCGGGCAATCCGGCCGTGGAGATGTCCCACGGCCGACCTGGGCACCGAAATTATGGAGGCGCACTCGGGAGGTAGCAAGGGAAAAGTCCCTGCCGCCGACCCGGAGACCCGGACCGGCGATGGCATCCGGGGGAGCCAAGCACCGACGTTGTGGACACGCTCGTGTTTTTGGATTGGCACACACACAATTGGCACGCCGATTGCAAGGTATTTCGCAGGAACAGGCGAGCCGCCACTGCCTGGGAACTGCCTTACCGAGAGTGGACTTTTCCAAGGTGCAAGCGCACCTGGGTGCGAAAGAGGCCAGGGAATCCCATCCCCCACTTCCCACGACTTCACCCAGGACAAGGGCGCTACCCTCGGCCCCATGCGGCTCAGCCTCAGCGGATCGTGCCGGGGCCATCGCCGGTTTCCGGCAGCGCCGGCAATCGGAACAACATTGCGATTGGAGTTCATCGTGTGGCCCTGGCTCAAGCGTTCCTCTGCGTCGCCCAAACTGTTCGGCTCTTTTCATCGGCCAAGGGGTCCTCACGTGCACACCCTGCGCTACAGCTATGAAAAGGCCGGCCTACGTGTCGCCGACGAGCCGATTCCGTGGAATGCGGAAGCTGTCCTCGTCGAGGCCCTGATTCAGTTCCCACCCCATCTGAACTGGGCCCGAAGCGATCTCCAGTTGCACTTGCCAAATCGCCCGCCCGCGCTGGCCTTGCAGTTCACCCCGGCGGAACCGGAAGGCAGCTTCCAAACTCTCTTTCGCCTACCGCCGCTCCAAACCTCAACCACGGCAATCCTGTCTTGTCGCGAAAATCAGCTCGGCCAGGTGCGCCTTCCCTTCCTCTCGGCTGAGCAGTTCCTGCGCGAGCTCAGCCTCCGGGCGCCAATCCTCTTTGCCTCGCTGGGCCAGCATAACATCGCTTGCCAAACCTTCGTGGAAGGCCAATGCTGCGGGCTGTCGGCGTGCGGGATCCTGACCAGTCCCACAAGCCTGTTGCCGATCACCGATTGGGATCTGACGGCCGAGTTCAACGACGCCGCGCACGACGTGGGGCAGACCTTTCTGTCTGCTGGTCAGAGCCAAGGCAGACAGGAAGG
>JBGQLF010000127.1:0-12084 GCA_041499985.1 Gemmataceae bacterium | reverse complement strand
CGGCAGATCATGCTTGGCTCTCCTGGTTGGGGTGGCAGGGCGAGGGTTAGCAACACCTTGTATCCTGGCCGGAGAGCCTTTGCTGATTCAAGCTATTTTTAAGGTAGACAAAAAAGAGCCAGAGATCACGGAAAGTGCAGGATGTGAGAGAAGCCCTCGATGGATGCCTCGCTGGCGGAACGACTGCAAGCGGCCAAGGTGTACGATCTGGAGCAACCGCGCTTTGCCGGCATGCCGATCCATCCGGCCCAGAAGCCCGGGTACTTCTATGCCCTGCATCGGCGTCACCGCGACAATTACCAACCCGAGCGCTATGGGCCGCGGACCAGCGCCTCGGGCATCCTGACCATGATGGAGCACAGCGGCACGCATCTTGATGCTCTCTGTCATCAGGCCTGCGGCATGAAGCTCTACAAGGACATCCCAGTCGAGGGCACCGAAACGCCGGCGGGCTTCACCCAGCTGGGGACCGAGACGGTGCCGCCGCTGCTGGGCCGTGGCGTGCTGCTCGACATCGCTAGCTGGAAAGGCCAGGCCCCCCTGCCGCGGAAATACAGCATCAGCGCCAGCGACTTGCAAGCTTGTGCCACTGCCGCCAACGTCGAGATACGGACCGGAGATGTCCTGCTGGTGCGCACCGGCTATGCAACTCTCTGGCATGATGAGGCGGTCTATCTTCAGGCGGCCGGCGTTGCCAAGTCTGGTACGCTTTGGGCAGCGGAGCGTGGCGTGGTGGCGGTCGGTGCCGACAACATGGCGTGGGATGTTCCCGACGAGCGGGACCCGGAAACAGGCGCGACGCTGTTCGGCCATCTCTACCTGTTGCCGCAAAAGGGGATCTACATCATGGAAAACCTAAACCTGGAAGAGCTGGCGCGGGACCGGTGCTATCAGTTCGCGTTCATCGGCATCCCGCTCAAGTTTACGGGGGCTACCGGCTCACCGCTGCGTCCGCTGGCGCTGGTGTAAGTCAGGCGATTTCAGACAGTGCTCCCACGAACCTCCGCGCACGATCTATCACTTGCTCTTGGCCAGTTGCCAGAGGTGAACGTTTTTGTCCGCGGTCGCCAACCACTGGCCGTCGGGAGACACGGTCCGATCGAAGCTCGCGGTGGCCAATGTCTGGCCATCGGGGCCATAGGCAAGTGAACTGATGGCCTCTTCATGTGCGGATCAGTCGGTCAATGAGTCAAGTTTTCGGGCCGGAGTCAAAAAACTACCCCCTCCCCAAGATTGCCCTGACCGAAGGAGGTTGGCCTAAACACGACTCAACGGCTCTTGGAAGATTGCTGCGAGACGGCGATTGGCATGGAGGGCCATGGTTTCGGATGTCCGAAAGCTGTAATCCTTCGCCAAAGGCAAAGGTCAATGAAGCCGTCAATGGTGCTTGCAACCTTCAGCAAGCCGAGGAGTCACTCTGTGCCAGTATCATAACATGCCTCGTCGGTCTGAGGCGGAGCCTCGTTAAGATTTCTGCATAGAGTGGCACCGGGTACCCCGCAGGCGACCGGCCTGGGAGTGCAGGACGCCAGGTGACGCTCGGAAGCAAGCGCCAGCGCAGCGCACGGGTCCATGTGCGGAAATGCGCTATATCGCCCTACCGTATCCTCACCTTTCTGCATTCTGAACCGCAAACTCGGCGCCCTGGATCGCCCACGTCTCATCGTACGTTTCGCCACCGGCATCCGCTGCGATCGCGCCTATTGCAACTCCACCGTCTGCACGGCCTCGCGCCAGACCTTCCTGACTGGCGGCGATCCTCACTCAATGGGAAACTGCCGCCGCAGCCTTTTCGCCCAGGGGCTGTAAGTTGGCGAAGCGCGCGAGGGCAAACGGCTGGAGTACGTCCGGGGTCCGGCCCGTGGCGATCAGCTCGGCGACGCGTGCGCCGGCCGCTGGGCCCGCCTTGAAGCCATAGGTTCCCCAGCCCACATCCAGGATGAAGCCTTGGATTTCCTCAACGGGGCCGATGATCGGGGCAAAGTCCGGCGGCATATCACAAATCCCGGCCCACTGCCTCAGGACTTTGACGCGACCCAGACACGGAAAGAGCTCGAGTGTGTGTGCCGCCGCGTTTTCCAGGAACCGGAGCGTCGAGCGCATGCTGTAGCTGGAATAGGGATCGATTTCCTCGCCGATGACGACTTCCCCGCGGTCGGTCTGGTTGACATACACGTGCAGCGTCGCCGAAACGATGACAACGTGCAAGAACGGCTTGAGGCGCTCGGTAACCAGGGCTTGCAAGGGATACGTCACGATCGGCAACTCGAGGCCGACCATGTGGGCAATGGTGGAACACCATCCGGCGGTAGCGTTGACGACCGTGCGCGTAGCGATCGTGCCGCGGTTGGTAACGACGCCTTCGACCTGGCCTCTGCTGGTCTGGATGGCACTGACCTCGGTCTGCGGATGGATCTCGACCCCCTGGCGGTCCGCGCCGCGCGCATAGCCCCAGACGACGGCATCATGGCGGATGATACCTCCGGGAGGGTGATAGAGTCCGGCCAGAATCGGCTGGTGTGGCCGATCGCTGAGATCGAGGCCTGGAACCAGTTCGGCGATCTCGTCGCGGCGGATCAGTCGGCTATCGACGCCGAGCAGTCGATTGTTCTCGGCCCGTTCGCGCAGGGTAGTGAGGCTGCGCTCCGTGTGAGCCAAAGTGAGATGGCCCTGCTGCGAGAACATGACGTTGTAATCGAGTTCGAGTGCTAGTCGCTCGTAGAGCTTGACACTTTCATCGTAGAAGGCCACGCCTTGTGGAGTGCGATAATTCGAGCGGATGATGGCGGTGTTGCGCCCGCTGGCGCCGCCACCGAGATAGCCCTTGTCGAGGACCGCGATGTTTGTGACCCCGCGCTTGGCCAGGTAGTAGGCGATCGCGAGGCCATGCACGCCGGCGCCAATGATGACGATGTCGTAAGTCGGTTTCAGATCGTGGTTCCGCCACATCCGCTGGATCGTCATGAGTCACCTGTAAACACCTGTTGATCCTTCTGATTCTTCGTCAGGCGCAGCACGCGGAACCAATCCCGCTCCAAGGCAGGATCAGCTAGAGAGAACCAGTCGGGCACCTCGTTCAGCTCCTTGGCGGGGAGTCTCTGAGCTGTCAGGATTCTGTCTCCGTATCCTGTCCAGGCGACGATCAGCTGGGCAGGCTCTGCCCGTGCCAGGATGTCGCGAATCGTGCGGTCGGCTTGTTCGCGGGCCTCTTCGGACCGCAAGTTCGAGCGTGCTGGAACCCAGACGGGCCAGCGCGGTGGTCCTGCCTGGGCCAGCGCATCCACACATTGCGCCAGGGAGCCAGCCCGAAGCGAGGCGAGGCGGAAGACACGAGTCTCCTGATCGTCACTCCAGTCCAGCATGTCGAATTTGTATTCGGCCAGGCAGGTTGCGCATTGCAAGACGCCGGAAGTGGGTCCGTCGTAGAATCCGAGGACAAAAATCCTGGAGAATGGAGAAGTCGTATTCGCCAGTGTTACTGGATCTTGGCAACAAGCTGTGCGCGAAAGCATGACTGTCTCCTAGTTGCGGTCAAACGCGTCCGAAGAGGCGATTAAACAAATCGGCCACTTCCTGGGTAACGGGTTTGGGAAGTTCCACCGTGCGATGGAGGGGATCGTTCCCTGTATTATGGACAGGGAAGTGTCTCTCCACATCCGATCTTATCGCGGCGGGCGCTCGACGTCTCGGACTGCGGGCGGTTACCGAAACCCCATGAATCCCAATGACCGCTTCCGCGCGGGCAGCGTCCTCAGCTAGCTTTTGCGCCGATTCGATCACATCTCCAAAACGGACCAAAGTCTCGTCTACTTGAGCGACCACGTTATCTGATCTCCACCTCCCATCTTACAGCATCGTCAAATACCGCTCCACCTCCCACGCCGACACCTGCCGATGATACTCGTTCCACTCCAGCCGCTTCAGTTTCAGGAACTCCGAGTAAATCGGCCCCAGCCCCGCCTGGATCACTTCATCGCGTTCGAGCTCATCAACCGCTTCACTCAAGCTTTGTGGCAACACGCGGATCTTGCGCTGCGCCATCTCGTCCAGGCTCATCTCGTACATGTTGCCCAGGTTGGGTTCGCCCGGATCGAGCCGGCGTTTGATCCCGTCGAGACCAGCGTAGAGGTAGGCGGCGAACGCCAGGTACGGGTTGAACGCTGCCGACACCGTGCGATCCTCGACATGGCCTGCATCGGGTGTGCGGATCATCTGCGTGCGATTGTTGTCCCCGTAAGTGATGTACGCTGGCGTCCAGGTATAACCGGAACGAGCGCTGTACAGCCCCTGGCCCATCTGGAGGCGTTTGTAACAGTTGACGGTCGGCGACGTGATCGCGCACAACGCACGGGCATGGGTCAAGACGCCGCCCAGGAAGTGGTAGCCGAGTTCGGCCAGGCCCAGGCCGCGACGGTCCTTTTCGGCGGCGAAGAGATTGCGCCCCGTTTCAGCATCGGCCAGGTGATAGTGCATGTGGGCGCCGCTGCCGGTGCGGTCCGAGAACGGCTTGGCCATGAACGTGGCGATGGCGCCGTGTTGGCGCGCGGTTTCACCAGCCAGCATCTTGAAGAAGATGAAGCGGTCCGCCGTGGTCAAGGCATCGGCGTACTTGAAGTTGATCTCGTACTGGGCGTTGGCATCCTCGTGATCGGACTGGTAGACACCCCAATCCAGTTTGCGCAGGGCGTCGTTCATGTCGCGCAGATAGTCGCAGGCCGCGGCCAACCCCTTGAAGTCGTAGCACGGCTTGGCCAGGTTATCGACACGCGCGGGGTCCCACGGCTCGATCCGACCCTCGCCAGTGCGCGTCACGAGAAAGTGTTCCGGCTCGACACCGACATTGAAGACGTAGCCCATGTTGCGCAGCTCGGTGAGGACGCGCTTCAGGTTGACCCGCGGGCAATACGGATAGGGTTTGCCGTCGACATACAGATCAGCGGCGAAGCGAGCCAGGCCGGGTTTCCAGGGCAAAGGCGTGTAGCTGGCCAAGTCGATGCGGGCCATCATATCGTGCGAGCTGGCATTCTGGCCAAGACCCCAGACCGCTCCTCCCGCGAAGCCGGCGCCGGTGTCGGTGACATCATCCACGGCGTCCGTCGGCACCATCTTCACCTTGGGTGAGCCGTGGATGTCTACAAATTGCACGAGGAGGTACTCGATGCCGTCTTTCTGAAAGTGCGATTGGACCAGGTTGCGATTCATGGCAGTGTTCTCACGGTCGGGATAAGGTCGTCGGCCTTCCTTGCTGGGCAAGGCCTGGAAACTGTGTATAATCGCTTCTTCGGTCGGCCGCAAGCTTACGGTAGCCGAAACCACGGCCAGCCTCCAAGGGCGCCCGAACTCCCAGGATTCTTGCAACCGGCGACAGCAAACATGTGTGGCATCATCGGTTTCCTCAATAGACGGGGCGGGCACGAGCGCCCGATCGGACGTACTCTCCTGAGCATGCTTCAAGCCCTCTCCTGCCGCGGTCCCGATTCAGCGGGCGTGGCCCTGTTCGGACCGCCCCAGTCGGTTTGGATCGTGCAAGTGACGCTGCCCGACCATGCACGACCGCTGGCAGCTGCCCAGAGCATCCTGCACGCCCTGCAAGATACGGTGCGCGTCCTGCGGCACAAGACCACCGGTGCTTATCTTCGTCTCGAAATGGAAGAGGGCACGGATCCGGTTTGCTTGGAAGCCGTGCTCACCGCCCGCGTTCCCGGTGCCGAGGTTGTCAGCCTTGGGCATCAGCTCGAGATCGTCAAGCAAGTCGGTTCGCCGACACAGCTCGAGCAGACCTACGGTATCTCGCAGTGGGTTGGCAGCCATGGCATCGGCCATACCCGCCTGTCGACGGAGAGTCGTGTCGACTTGAGCCATTCGCAACCGTTCTGGGCCCACGGCGTGCCAGACTTGGCGACCGTGCATAACGGCCACATCACGAATTACCACAAGCTCCGGCGCCGCTACGAACAACGCGGCTACCGATTTCTCACGGAGAACGATTCGGAGGTGATCGGCGTCTACTTGCGTGATCGCCTGGCGGCCGGCATGAACCTGGTCGATGCACTGCGGTCCTCCCTCGATGATTTCGATGGCTCCTTTAGCTATCTGGCCGCGAGCGGCGACACCCTCGCCTATGTTCGAGATCGCTTCGGATTCAAGCCGCTGATGGTGGCCGAGACCGCGGATTTTGTGGCGCTTGCGACTGAGGAGGTAGCCTTACGTCAGGCATTGGGGCGGGATTTCGTGGCCCGTGAACCGGCTCCGGGGACAATGGCGGTCTGGTCCCTCGCCTCGACGACGAGCACCCTCACATGAGTACAGGCAGGGATTGGCCGCTAAAATACCCTTGGCGACTTCTGCCCCGAGAGGGACGTCATCCTTTCGTCCCGCCCAAGCGCGGCGATTGGCTGAAAAACCCGCCGCGAGGGCGGCACAGTGGCTACAAGGATGTGGATGAGAACGAGTGGGTTCCACACTACCCTGCTGGGCGTGACGAAGAAGATTTCCACTGGGATGTTCAGCATCCGAATGGGTATCATACCAATGTCCGACCCAATGGTGAGATTCATCACGGTGAGGACAACTTTCCGTAAGTCAAGGCATATCATGAGCGTAATCATCGAATCACAACCGGGAGATGAATTGATCTGCATTGAGGCGTTCTCCGGATCCCCCGAAGGAGTTGTCCCATCGTGGGAGACGAGTCGAACGTTTCAGATCGGTGAGAGGATCCGTTATGTGAGTTCCTACCGAGATGAACACTTCAAGGATCATCCCGTTGGCTGGATGGTAGTATTTGATGCGGCCGACGGCAAGCGCTACGCCGCGACCCAGACCTACTTCGTAACGGATGAGTGCTGGCAAGGATTGAAGAAATTCTTCGCCAAACGCCTGCTGCGCGAGCCCAGGCAGCGCAAAGCCTCCCACCCCTGATCTGAGGTCCCTCCCTTGACCTTCACCATCGATTGTGGCGGCAAGACCACGCGCGAGATCAATCGCCTCCTACGCGAAGCCATCGCGGCTGGGCAACGCGAACTCCGCGTGCTGGAGCCGGATGCGCGCCATAACCTCGGTGTGGCCTTGCTGCAACCGGCGCATGTCGTCTTCGAAGGCAGCGTCGGATACTACTGCGCCGGGATGAGCGACGGCGCCCATGTAGAGATTCGCGGTACAGCGGGCTGGGGCACGGCCGAGTCCATGCTCGACGGCACGGTTATCATCGACGGCCACGCGGGCAGCGGTGTCG
This sequence comes from Gemmataceae bacterium, assembly GCA_041499985.1. GTDB lineage: Bacteria > Planctomycetota > Planctomycetia > Gemmatales > Gemmataceae > JBGQLF01. The sequence continues at coordinate 4,850 of JBGQLF010000127.1, read as the reverse complement.
CCGCCTCGATTCGGGGGGGCACCGTGGTCGTGCGCGGCGATGCGGCGGCACGAGCTGGCGTCTCCATGAAAGGCGGTACGTTGCTCATCGGCGGCAACTGTGGCTACATGGCTGGCTTTATGATGCAGAAGGGACGTATCATCATCTGTGGCGACGCTGGCGAGGCCTTGGCGGATTCGATGTATGAAGGTGTCGTCTTCGTTGGCGGAACGATCGCGGCCCTCGGCAATGATGCGGTTGTCTGTGAGCCGACCAGCGAGGATCAGGCTGCCCTACACGATCTGCTAGGAACTTATAATGTGCCGGCCCCGGCGGCGTTTCAGAAGGTTGTCTCCGGTCGCAAGTTGTGGAATTTCGACCGCAAGGATCTCGATGTGTGGAAGGCGGCCCTGTGAGTTCTGGCAAGACTCCAAACATGGTCCCACTCTCACTGGGCAAGGATTACTGCCTGCGCCTGCCGGATGGCCGCGCCTTGGGTCATGTGCGGATCGAACGGCAGGAAGACTGCTGGGCGGAGGGACCTTTTAGGCCTTCGCCAACCTTTGAAGAGTTTCGAGAGCTCTTCGACCGCGAGGCCCGGCTGCGCCACGACCAAGTCATCCCCCTCTGGGAACAAGCTGCCGATGCGATTGAATCTCTGAAGATCCAGATCGTCGAGGAAGGAGAAAAGGTGGTTCAGCCAAGGTTACTGGTCTTTGTCGAAGGGAACGAAGCTATCCTCGGGACTTCGCCTGGAATGCCGTGACCCAAGAGTGATCACCTGCTGCTGGAAAGGGACGTTGTGACTCCGGAAAGTACCCCGCAAGCCCCGCAACCCGAGCCTCCACTGCAACCCAGTGGCACCTACTCCCCCGCCGTCATCGAGGACATCCAGATCAAAGCCGAGCTGGGCCGTTACCGCATTCGCGGCTTCGGCACCCTGCGGCCGCGCACCTGGGCTACATTCGATGACCTGACCTTCGTCCCGTGCGGCCTCACGCGCATTCCCCTGGAAGGCTATCGGGAAAGTTGTTCGACCAAGACGGTCCTGGGCACGCGCTACGCCGAAAAGCCGATCGAACTGGACATCCCGATCATGGTCACCGGGATGAGCTATGGCGCGCTGTCGTACAACGCCAAGGTTGCCCTGGCCCGTGGAGCACGCCTGGCCGGCACGTCGACCACGACCGGCGACGGCGGCCTCCTGCCCGCGGAGCGGGAGAACGCGCGCACCCTCATTTATGAAGTGCTGCCCAGCCGATATGGCATCAACATCCATCACTTGCGCCAGGCGGATGCGGTGGAATTGACGATCGGCCAAGGCGCCAAGCCCGGCACCGGCGGACTCTTGCTCGGCTCCAAGGTGTCGCCGGAGATCGCTCGCATTCGCGACCTGCCTCCCGGCGTGGATCAGCGCAGCCCGGCCCGGCATCCGGACTTCCTCGGTCCCGACGACATGATTCTCAAGATCGAAGAGCTACGCGAAGCGACCGATTGGAAGGTACCGATCTTCGTCAAGCTCGGCGCCAGCCGCGTTTATGACGACGTCAAGCTCGCCGCCAAGGCGGGTGCCGATGTGGTTGTGATCGACGGCATGGAAGGCGGTACCGGGGCCTCGCCAGACCTGCTCCAGGAGCACACGGGCATTCCGACCTTGGCAGCCGTGTGCGAGGCGCGGGCGGCGCTGGAGGAAATCAGGCTCTATGGCATCGTGCACTTGATCATCGCGGGCGGCATCCGGCATGGCAGTGACGCGGCCAAGGCGTTGGCGCTCGGAGCCGATGCCGTGTATGTCGGCACCGGCGCCCTGATCGCCCTCAACTGCAACAAGCCGCTGTATCTCGAGGACTATCAGGCGATCGGCGCGGCTCCGTATGCGTGCCATCACTGCCATACCGGCCGTTGTCCAGTGGGCATCACGACGCAGGATCCCGAGCTGATGAAGCGACTCGACATCGACGCCGGGGCGGAACGCGTCGCCAACTGGTTCCACGCCACGACCGCGGAGGTGCAGATTTTGGCCCGGGCGTGCGGCAAGCGCGACATTCATGATCTGGAGCCGGAAGACCTGCGGGCCCTGACGCTTGAGGCGTCGCTTATCACCGGTGTGCCGCTCGCGGGTACGAACGTGGTGTTTGGTGGCGGACCCGGTTGGAAGAAGAAACCGATCCACGAAGGACACGAATAACCACGCACAGAACGAGGAGAGATCGCCATGTCCTTCTTGTTGAGCTGCCCGAATTGCGGTCCCCGGGATGTGACCGAGTTCCGCTATGGGGGCCAGATTCTTCCAGTCGATCCCGCCACCTCGTGTCCGGCCGGGGGCAATCTTCCTGGACCCCAGCGGGAGCGCTGGTATCACAGCTTTGGCTGCCGTTGTTGGTTCATCGCGGAGCGCGATGTGCGCACCAATGAGGTGCTCTGTACCAGTTGGCTCGACGGGGATAGGCCATGAGTGAACCACATGCCTCCCCTCCCGCCGACGGCACCGCGGATCCGAAGCAACCCTTGACGTTTCAGTTCAATGGCCGAGCGGTCCCCGCGTCGCCCGGCCAGAGCATCGCGGCCGCTCTATATGCCGCGGGAGTGCGCATCTTCACCCGGAGTTTCAAGTATCATCGGCCGCGCGGCCTGTTGTGTGTTTCGGGCGATTGCCCCAATTGCCTGATGCACGTCGATGGCCGGCCCAATGTCCGCACTTGCATCGAGCCTGCCCGACACGGACAGGAAGTGCGGCACCAAAACGCCTGGCCTTCACTCCGTTTCGACATGCTTCGCATCTTGGATAAACTCGATCGGTTTCTCCCGGTCGGCTTCTATTACAAGCGCTTCCACAAGCCGCGCTGGCTCTGGCCGATCTTTGAGTACGTCGTCCGCCACATCGCGGGGCTGGGTCGGATCGATGTCCAGGCGACACCGCCAACCAATGCCGCGATCGAACATTGGCACGCGGACGTCTGCATCGTCGGCGGCGGACCAGCCGGGCTGGCCGCAGCGATCGAAGCCGCCCAAGCGGGGGTCGACGTTCTCCTGCTCGAGCGGCAGCCGCGCCTGGGGGGACACTTGCTGTATTCCCAGGGAGGCGATCCGGCTGCCGAAGGCGACGTCCACCGCTTGCTTACCGCCGCGGACGCTCCGCCGGCCAATCTTCGCTTCCGCTGCGAAACCAGTATATTCGGCCTCTACGAGGGCAATTTGCTTGGAGCGTTTCACGGTGACCGCTTCCTCAAGATCCGGGCCAAACAGATCATCGTCTGTACGGGTGGCCGCCAACGACTCCTCCTCTTCCACAAGAACGACCTGCCAGGGATCTTTCTAGGGGACGGTGTATTACGGCTGGCCCGCCTTCATGGCGTGTTGGCCGGTCGCCGGGCGGTGGTGCTGACGGACAATGACCGAGGTCATCATCTGGCGACGCAGCTCGCCAGCCTGGGAATCGAAGTTGCAGCCGTCGTCGACCGTCGTCCCTTGCTCCAGGACACCATGGGGGAGGGGCACACGGCCAGGAGTTGGCCGACGTTTTCTTCCAGTGTCATCCTCCAGGCTCGCGGGGGCAACCGTCTGAAGGCGGTCCAGATGACCAAGCTGGATCCAAAGGGCGGTTTGGTCGCGCACTCGGAGCGCGACATCGCTTGTGACCTGCTCTGTCTGGCTCCGGAGTTGTTGCCGGCCAATGAGCTGCTCTTGCAAGGGGGCATGCGCTTTCGGTTCGAGGCCGGACGCTGGCTGCCGTTACGCCAGGTGCCCGGATTGTTCGCCGCCGGTGCCGCAGCGGGAACGTTCGAGCTGGCGGCTCAAATCCTTGAAGGACGCCAGTGTGGCACAGGGGCTGCCGCGGCAGTTCGTGCTGGAACCCAACAGTCGACTCCAGAGCACTCAGTACTCGGTACTCAAGACTCGGTACCGCTACTGGCCCACTGTCCCCTGCCGATGGGGCATAAACGATTCGTCTGCTTGTGTGAAGATGTCACGGAAAAGGACATCGACCAGGCAGTGGCGGAGGGCTTCGACGGCATCGAAACGCTCAAGCGCTATTCAACGGTGAACATGGGTCCGTGCCAGGGCAAGATGTGCGGTCACACCGCCATCGAAGTTTGTGCGCGGGCTACCCGTCGAGACATCGCCAGCGTCGGCTCAACTACAAGCCGGCCGCCTGTCATTCCCGTTGAACTGGCGGTGCTGGCGGCGGATCGGCGCCATCAACCGGTTCGGCGCACGCCGCTCCACCATTGGCATCAGGCTGCTGGGGCGAAGTGGATGGACGCCGGCGCCTGGAAACGCCCGGAGAGCTATGGCGACCCCGAAGCCGAAGTCCGGGCAGTGCGTTCCGGTGTCGGGCTGATCGATGTTAGCACGCTCGGCAAGCTTGAGGTGATGGGGCCGGACGCCGGGGAGCTATTGGAGCGGATTTATCTCAACAAATGGGCGGATCTCAAAGTCGGTCGCTGCCGCTATGGCGCGTTGTGTACCGAGGACGGCATCCTTTTTGATGATGGTGTCGGCGCGCGCCTCGGACCAGATCGGTTCTACCTGACGGCCACGACGGGGAACGCCGACGCCGTCTTCCAATGGCTGGAACTGTGGCGAACGCTGTGGCGGCTCAAGGTGACGGTACTCAATCACACGTCCGCCCGTGGGGCCATGAACCTGGCTGGCCCGCGCGCTCGTGAAGTGCTCCGTCGGGTAACCAAGCTCGACGTGGGCGCGGAGGCGTTTCCGTACCTGGCCGTGCGCGAAGGCGAGGTGGCCGGCGTACCCTGCCGGTTGCTGCGGATCGGTTTTGTCGGCGAACTGGGCTATGAGATTCACTGCCTGAGCTGCCATGCCTGGCACGTGTGGGAGGCACTGCGGGAGGCCGGTTCAGAGTTTGG
>JBGQLF010000126.1:0-12084 GCA_041499985.1 Gemmataceae bacterium | reverse complement strand
CCCGCAGGCGTTCACCTTCGGCGCAAGTCTCGCCAGGCCGAGCGTGGCCCAGGAGCTGGCGGCGCAGGTGATCGGCGTCAATAGTTTCGAACTCCCAGGCGAACCGTCGGGGGTCGATCGAGAAATCATCGGCCAACTGCCGTCCGGCTTTTGCGTGGCGACCAGGAAGTCCATCCCGCGCTTGATTTCCGGTCGTTCGGCCGTAAAACCCGCGCGCGACAAGACATACAAAGTCTGGCCGGTGGCAAAGGCGTCGCTCTTCCATTCAGGGACGGTCTGGCTCCAGCCACCGTCGGCGCGTTGCAGGGCAAGCAACTCGTCGATTGTCGTTTGCATCGTGTTGCGCGGCTTGGCGGAGCGAACCCCCAGGAGCACCTTCAGGACCTTGTCTTGATGGCTGTCGGAGAGCTTGGCAGCGTCGAGCCAGGCGCGCGCTTTCGACAGCGCCGCGCGCTGCGCTTCCGGCGCGTCGGGTCCCGTTTCCCCCTCGAGCGCCAGGATGATCCAGGCGGCGTCGGTGGTCTGGCTTTCGTTAATCGGCGGTCGCCTCAGAGTGGCAAAGAACTCCCACGAACCGTCTGGTTGCTGCTTCTTGACGATTTCCTCCACGATCAGCTTCAGGCTTTGTTTTTGTCCCTCTTTGAGCGAGGGCAACGACTGTGCAGCGACGGCCAGGAACGGGAGCCCCATGTTCAGCCCTCGACCCTGTGGGCGCGGGTCGGGTGGAGCAGCCGGATTGGGAAAGATCTTCGAGGCCATCAACTGGTCCCTATTGCCCAGCAAGGACTCGGTTGTATCCGTCACGAATTTCTGGTCGATGGCGTACCCCTGCCGTTCGGCTTCGCTCAGCGCCCACAGCGGCATCGGCACGTGATGGCAGGCGGCGCATTGGCGCGTGTTTAACCAGGCGGCGCTTTCGGTTTGCATATATCGAATGGCGCGCTCGACCGTCTGGTGGACCTGCTGCGTGGTGGCGCGTGGAATCGAGGTCGGTTCGTCAGCAAGAGCCGGCCGTGAAAGGCAAAGTCCCAGAAGAAACCACGCGCACGAGGACGTGCGAGCCATGGATCGATCCCCTTGCAAGAAGAATGATCGGCGCCAAATAGCATTTTTACAGCGCCACCGCCGGGCCTGCCAGTGCCTGAGAGACTATCCCATTCGTGGCGGACGCTTCCTTCAGTGGCATCATGGTCATGACGACGCGAGCCCTCTGAGATGCGTCGGTCACATCGACCGACGCATCGAACCGCCCGGGAACACACCGGACCGCCGTGAATAAAGCAGATATTTATCAGTACAGGAAACTGCTGGAAACTCCCTGGAAGCTATGGGTTTTTCTGGGGTCCGAACCGCAAGACCGGTGGCCCCAAGGAACTACCGTCGCTTTCCCGACCCGGGTAGCCTTTCAACATGCGATGTTCACGAAAAGCGGCCTTACCATCAACAATCGACCGCGATCCCCTGCCTTGGCATCCTGGCATCCCCGAGCTGCCTCCCTGCGGCCTTTGAAAGGATGCTGGCGCGGCGGGAAGCGAACTCGGTCGGCTGGCGCAGCGCGGCAAGACGGGGATCAATAACGCCATCCGCAACGGCGCCCAGATGCACGAGGTACGCGCGTTCGCCGGGCATAGTGACATACGCACCACGGAGATCTACTTCGTACGCAAGGAAGAAGCTGGGGAAGTGGCAGCACGGCGGATCCAGATTCGAGCCCAGGAGAGAAAGAACGGCTAACGACCACCAAGGCCAAGCCCAGGCTACGCGGTGCCGATGGCCAAAGCCCAGGATTGGCTCTGCCGCTTGTGTGGCATGAGCACCGCCATGATGGCGATCACGACCAGTAGTTCGATCAGGGTAAAGCCCCGGCGTCGCATGGAAAGGCCTTTCACAAGAGGAGGGTGTTGAGCCAATTTCCTTTGGCCGCCGAACTTGCTCGCCCCGAAGTGAATCCCAAGAACTGGACCACGGAGGCAGCTCGAAAGCCACGTGGCCGCTTATTTCTCCCCGGGTGGTTTTGTCATCTGGAGCCGCCAAGGCATTCCAGCACCAGCACCCAGTCCTCGCTGTCGGCGATGTTGGTGCCAGGCGTCGTGAACTGCTGCGGTCCGGTGTTCGGAAAGGGGGAGCCCTTGATTTCGTGGAAGCCGAAGTGCCCGTTCGTCGGATCGTACCACCGCGCCCGGACGGGACCTGAGAATCTCGACAGGTCTGCCGTGATCGTCGTCGCTTTCGGACAGTAGGCCATCCCCAGGGTGCCACTGCGGTTCATGGCTGCCCCCACGTAGTCCAGGGTGGTTGGCGACAACGTGCCGTATCCGGCGATGATGAAGGCATGGCTGTAATCCGGAACCAGCGACGTCCAATCGCGGACGACGAAGAGATTCTTGAAGTGAATCGCCTGAAACCGGCCGCCGTTGTTCTTGTAGGTGTTGTAGTCCCAGGCATCCGCCAGCCAGCCCGCGCCGTAAACGTGGCCGCCGCAACCTCCGCCCAGCGCCACGTAGTAATTCTGCATCCGGCAATACAGATCGCTGGCGTTGGCGCGCTCGGCTGGACCATCCGGTTGTTGGTAGGCCGCCTCGGTTTGGAAGGACGGCATCGGATTGGGACGCTCGTACTCGATCTTCTGCCAATAACAGGGCGCCGCGCCACTGCTGATCGGCCCATTCCGGTACCACGCATCGAGGTCGATCCAGCTTTCCCCGTGCTCGTATTTCCTGACCCACGACGACCCGACTTGGTGATAGCCGGGCCGCCAGTTGACCGTCATCAGATGGGTATCGCCCGCATCCTTGAGCCCCTGGACGATCGCGTGTTGAGCCTTTTCGTTGAGGTTGTCATTGCCGAATTGCCAGATGATGTTCGGCCGGTTCTTGTAACGACTCCCAAGATAGAGGCCATATTTGCTCCATTTCTCGACGCTATTGCTGTTGATGTTTTTCTGCGTCCATTGGCACTCGCTTAATGGCGTGAATATGCAGCAAATACCGTACCGTTGCGCCGCGCTCGAGATGGCGTCGATGGTCACGAAGTAGGCCTCGTTCAGAGCGCCGATGTCCCAGCCGTTGGCCATCATGAGATTGTTCGCTCGGTCCCTTGGGGGCGGAGTGCTTGGTGTGCCGTCACCGCCTCGTTGCCCGTCGATGCAGATCCACAGCAGGTTGAACCCCCTCTCCGCGCACTCGGCCATGAAGCGGTCGAACTCGGCGATGGCCAACTTGAGTGGCAGGTTTTGCGGTGAGTCTCCCACGAGAAAGAACGGGCGGCCCGACGCGTCCTGGAGGTAGCGCTGGTTCCTGCTGACGGACAGCGGGAAGTCCGTTACAGCCGGATGCTGCGCGGGAGCCTCCGCCGCAGTCGCCAACCCACCAAGCATCATCACTGCCAGCACCAGACTTCGGACGATGCACCGTGTGAACACTGTCCTATTCCTTCATCACTTCGCGTTGCTGTAAAAGACCCGGTCCTGCGTATGGGGAGGATCCCGTTGCACCCTTGCCAGGTACTGGAAGAACATCACCCCTGTACCCCTTGTGCGACGCGGCCTGCGCGGGAAACCTTGGTTCCTGGTCACTTCACGCATCGTGCGCGGCGTCCCCCGCTTTGAGCAGCCACTGCTCCCGCCCGACTGCCTTCATCGTGAGGAGAACCGCGCTACCGAGCAAAAGCCAACCGGCCACGATCAAGGGGGCATAGCGGAGCGGGGGCGGCGGCCAGGCCACAATCGACAGGGAGGCGACCCCGAGGACCGCGACCGAGGAGACCAAGGGGAAGACGCCGTGCCAGAGCAGACGGAACTCGTCGCGCCGTTCACGGCGGTAGTAGAGAAACACACCCAGGTTGCCTGCCGTGTAGATCAAGGCCAGGGCCAGCGTCAGCACCTCGCCCATCAGGAAAAACTCCTGCTCCGGCCCAATCCAGAAGCCCAGGCTGAGGCCGAACAACAGGGTCAGCAACGTCTGGAAGGCCACGGCGTTGACGGGCGTCTGGTGCTGAGCGTGCACGGCCGAGAACCACGCCGGCAGGGAGCCGGACCGCGCCATCGCGTACCACATCCGGGTAGAAACGAGGCTGGTCGCGACCGAGACGGCCGTCATCGAGCTGATGAGGGCGAACAGGATGATCAACCAGCCCGGCCCCCAGAACCGCCGGGCCAGAACGAGCGGCAGCTCAAAGGGGGGCTTGTCGTTCGCGTCCGTGAGCGTTTGCAGGTCGTCAACGCCCCAGCCGGTCAGAATCCCCCACGCGGTGAAGACGAGGAAGACTCCCATGATCGTGACGGTACCCAGGAGGGCTTGCGGCATGACCCGGCGCGGGTTCTGACTCTCTTCAGCGAGGGGGACCACCCCCTCCCAGCCGGTCAGGGCGAAAATGGAGAAAACAACTCCCAAGGAGAAGAAGCCTGGGCCACTCGCCACCTTGGCTGGGTTGAACCCCGAGAGATCGACCCCGCCCCGTCCGGGCGCGAACAGCCCCCAGGCTGCCAACAGCACGACGATGCCCATTTCCAGGACCCCCAGGACGATCAGGGCCACCGCCGAGAGGTGGACCCCGCGGAAGGTGACCCACAACGTGAAGGCAGTGCCGATTAGGAGAAACAGCCACCAGGGGAAGAGGATCCCGTATTCGGCCTTCAGGGAAGAATCGAGCACGTAGCCCATCATCGCCAGGCTGAACGCGGGAGTCAGGGGCGAGTAGAGGAAGAACAGCCAGGCGGTCAGAAAGCCGGCGCGCGGGTGAACCGTGCGGCTGACATAGGTGTAATAACCCCCGGCAGAGGGCAAGTGCCGGGCCAGCTGCGCGACCCCGACGCCGAGCATCAGCACCAGCAAGAAGGCGAGGAGGTACGCCAAGGGGGCTGCGGCGCCCGCATAGGACGTGGTGATGGGCAAAGTCAGGAGAATGGCCGTGGCGGGAGCGGTGTGACCGATCCCTTGCATCAAGACGGCGGGCAGGCGCAGGGCGCCTTGTCGCAGTCCGGCCTTGGCTTGCGGTGTGTTAGCCATGTGGACAACTTCAGGGTTCGAGCGAAGGGTACGGGGCTCCACAAGACAGTCATCCGCTACAAGGCCCCCCGTCTCCGTTGCCGGAGCCGCCTGGCGTAGTATAACCCCGGTCTCTCGGCCAGGACACGCTCAGCCGTTACTTGCTGGTCAGTTCCAGCGAGATGGTTTGGGGCCCAGCCTTGGCTGCTTGCCACAGCAGTGCGTCCGTCGCGTTGGCGTGGGAAAGGCGCCTTCAGTCCGTTCGCAGCAGCAAGGCCCAGTCGCCGCTGTCGGGTGACTCCGGCGAGGTCCAGGCGGGGCCTGCGGCGGCCGGCAGCGCTTTGGTTACGCCGCTGCGCGGGTTGAACCAAGTCGCCCGATAGCTTCCCGGTTCCAGCTGGACGGTCGCCTTGCCGCCGCGGGGCAGGTAGACCGCGTAACACCGGCCCGGCTCCGCCAGGCAGTACGCGCCCTTGGTGACCAGCTCGTCGTGCGGGTCGGTCTTCCACCACTCGAAGCCAGTGAAGAACTCGACGATGTGGCCATAGCCTTGCAGCATGATCATGCTGTCGTCGCCCCGGCCGTTGACCCAGCCGCCGCCCGTGTCGGGCCAGTAGCCGGTGCCGCGGCGGGCCGTCTCGCCCGTCGTCTGGTAACAGCCCGCCATGTAGATCTCCCAGGCGGTGCGCCGCATGTTCTCGGCGTTGGCGCCGTCGGGGTAGTTCTGCGCCCAGCGCGGGTAATGGTCCTCGTAGCCGTACTCCTCGTTGGCCTGCGGGATGATACGGCCAGTCTGCTTCTGGGTCTGCCGCTGGTTGAGCATCCAAGCGTGCTGCGGGCGTGACCACTCCTGGAACGAGGTGAAGCCGAACCACTCCGCCGTTCGATCCTGGTGCCGGTTGTCAACCGGGTGGTCCGTGGCCAGATGGTGGTAGGGGTCGGCCTGGTAGAGCAGCGTCCCGGTCTGGTGGGACCAGTCAAGGCTGCGGTAGCTGCTGATGTCGTCGCCGAGGTCCCAGGTGATGTTCGAGAAGGCCCCTAGCCGGGCTGCCGCATAGCGGAAATAGCGCTGCTCGTCCGCGCTGCCGGCGTCCGGGTGCACCGGGGAGTCGTTCCAGTCGAAGATCGCCGAGATGACCAGGTCGCGGTCACGGGCGTAGCGCAGCAGGCGCTCGAACTTCTGCCAGTGGGCGATGTTGAACCGGGTGTAGTCGAAGCGCGGCGTGGTCAGGTCGTTGGGCCGCTCAGCCACCCAGGGGTTGAGGCTGACGCGGAAGTCCTTGTTGGGGATGATCGGCTCGCCCCAGAAACTGCTGGACCGACCGCCGCCCAGCAGGACGCGCAGGCGATTCACCTTGAGGCGGAGCTGGCGGTCCAGGCAGCTCCGGATGACAGCCTCGTCCTGCCAGGCCATGAGCAGGAACGCAGTGTTGCCGTTGAAGAAGTAGTGCTCGCCCGTGCCCTCCCAGACGAAGTGCCAGGGGTGGTCCTTGTCCACGCGTAAGACGCCGCGCCGCTTGCCGTCGGTGGCCTCGAACGTGCCGGCGTGCGACTGGGCGGCATCCCCCTGGCGGATGGTCACTTCGTAAGTGTGCTTGCCCGGCCTGGACGGCATGAAGCGGATGCGGTAGGTGCCACCATCGGCGGAGTCGCAGAAGCCAGAGACGGCCACCGGCCCGTCGCCCTGACGCTGGAACTGTCCGGTGAGGGCGACGTCGAGGAACGGGTTCTTGGCGGTCGGCGTGGGGACTGTGGCAATGACTTCCACGAAGTCGTAGGCTTCCACCTTGTCGGCCGACTGCGCGAAGGTGATGTCCGGGGCCGGGTCGGCACCGGGCTGGGGCAGGCCGGCGGTCAGCCCCACCAGCAGTGCGCCGCCGAAGAAGAGTGGGACCAGGTGGCGCATGGCGTTCGTACCTCCGAATGGATGGGGGCCCGGCCCGCAGACGTTGTAGGTCGTCCGGCTGCCGTGTCTCGGCCAGGCCCCGCTCGGCCGTTACTTGCTGGTTAGCTCCAGCGTAATGGTTTGCGACCCTGCCTTGACTTCTTGCCGCAGCGGCGTGTCCGTCGCGTTAGCATAGCGGGCTGAAATCCGCGAAGGGGGCATCACAGGCATTTTCCCCCCCGGCAATAGGTGCCGCGCAGGGGGAAAGGTGCGCGCATCCTGAATGAGCACCCGATGAAAGCCGACCACCGCACCGTCCTGCTCGTCGTCGCGCACCAGACGGAAACGTCCCTCCCCGTCGGTTGTGCCCGAAGCACGGGGCCCGCGGGTCCCCTTGGCCGGGTCCGGGAGGAACTCGACGACGGCATCCGGCATCGGCTTGCCATCCAGCTTGACCACACCGGACACTTCCACGAACTGCGGGCTGGAGTTGCAAGCGGTTGCGGTCAGCAAGACCAGGAGGGACAGGAGGACGCACTGTCGCATCAGACCTGGGATCATGGCTAGAATCCTCGGGGTAGGTTCGGCGAAGGGAAAACAGGGTCACAGAAGACAGAGGCACAGAAGCTCTCTGATCTGTCCTCTGTCCTCTGTCTTCTGTCCTCTGTCTTCTGTCCTCGTTCAGGGTAGTGTGACCACTTCGCCTTTGGCCCGCGTGCTCAGTGCTTGGAGGGTGACCAGGTCCAGGGAGTTGGACAGAAACCGCACGGAGCCGTCCGCGAAGGCGAAGTTCGCTCCGCCCGAGTGCAGGCTCCCGAAGGCATTCAGCCGGTCGTTATAACCGACCGTCGAACTACACACCGTGTTGATGGGGACGCGGCTGCTGCCGTGCGTATCGCCCATGTCGTAGATGACCCCGGTGGCGGCGCCCCAGGCGCCCCAGTCCCAGATGTCTAAGAGGCAGTCTCTGATGACGGGTTGCTTGTAGTTGCGTTCGCCGAAAAGAAGCGTATTACTGGTGCCGTCCGCGATCTCCGGGAGGCGGGTTTTGCTATTGCCAAAGAAGATCCCGTCTTTCGCTTCCACGGCATAGGACCGGGTTCCCGCATTGGCCAGGTAACTGGTCAGGCCAAATTTGTAGCCCGACCAGTTTTCGGTCGGAAAGCTCGGGGCACCGGAGCCGGTAGGACACTGGTAGGTCGTGACGACGTTCCAGGCGGGCCCGGGTGTCCCATTCGATTTCCCCCAGTTTTGCTGGCCCGCGGGAGTGAACACCCAGAGCTTGTAAATATTGTCCTGCTCGACGTAGGGAAGCAGAGCAATGAAGACCCCGTTGTTGGATGCAGGGGGGCCGGGGACGTAACCTGCCGGGAAGGCAGACTGGGCGTCGTGGTAGTTGTGGGCGGCCAGGCCGAGCTGCTTGAGGTTGTTGCTGCAACTCATGCGGGCGGCCGCCTCGCGGACCTTTTGCACTGCGGGCAAGAGCAAGCCAATCAGGACAGCAATGATGGCGATGACGACCAGCAGCTCGATCAGCGTGAAGGCTCGACGTCGCATGGCATGGACCTCCGAGAAAGGATGCAAGAAAAAGTCAACGTGCGTCTCCAAAGCCACAACTCAAAGCGCCGGTGGCATCGTGCGACTACCGGCGGGTCTTGACCATCATTCCTGGGTTCTGACTGGGGGAGCGCCGCTTACGTCCGACCCGTCGCGACCGCCACTCTTCCTTGGAATCACGGAAGAAGACTGGGCCCCGCGGCCATGTCGGCCCCAAACCAAATCCAGCTCCCCCGGAAACTGACCAGGCTTTCGCTCAAATCTTATCAGATATCTGTTGACCAGATCACAAGATGACCCTATAGTAAGAGGCCAATGAAGGATGTCAAGTTTTTTCTCCAGAGTTTTTCTGTGGTCTCGTTAGGATTTCTGGATCGTGGGGCACGGGCGGTTTTACCAGCAGGATGTAGCGGAGAGACAACGAGTGCGAGAGAAGGTCTCACGGACCCTTCAGCCGCCGACCGATCCATAAAAACCGGCGCCACAACGGGTTACTTCCGGTTCGATTCCAAAGTTCGTGAGCATCAGGTGGCTGACCATGCACGCAGACAATCCGACTTTTCAACTTCGGAAGCCAGAAGAGAAGCCGGAAGTGGACTCGTCCACGGCGCTCCCGCTGACCCAAACGCCGCGCCGGAAACTCGCCGAGACGGTCACCGAGCAGCTCATCCAGGCTATCCGCCCCCTGGCGCCTGGAACCCGGCTTCCCTCCACACAGGAGCTGACGCGCCTGCTCGGCGTGAGTCGCTCCACGGTACGGGAAGCCTTGAACGGATTGGCCACCCTCGGCATGGTCGAAATTCGGCATGGCATGGGCGTCGTGGTCGCGGCCGGGGCAGCGCTTGATCAGGGGCAGGTTGCCATCGGAGTGGCCCTGGCGAAAGGCGTGACTCGGGATCTGCTCGAAGCGCGGCAGATCGTCGAGGTTGCCAACGCGCGCCTGGCGGCCGAGCGCCGCACCGAGTTAGACCTCCGGGACCTTGAGGCCGTCCTGGAAAGCCATGAGCGCTGCGTCGACTACCCCATCAAGCCGGCTTCCGAGTTCCACGTGTTGATCGCCGAGGCGTCCCACAACGAGGTGCTCGTGGGCGTGTTCCGGTCGTTCCTCAAGCCGATGGTCGCGCGCGGCCCGCGGCTGTACGAGCAGCTCAAGGGCTTTGGGAACTGGGAACTGGACCAGCACCGTTGGATCTATGAGGCGGTCCGCGCCACCAATCCCGATGAAGCGGCGGAGCGGATGCGCCAGCACGTGGCGGCCATGGAGATGCACTACCGGAAGGTGGGTGCCGTATGACCCCGACGCAGGCTTTGCCCCGGAAGCGATGATCCCATTCGCCACTCCGCTACGGCATCCGGAAGACTCGACATGAGCACCACGGACCGACCCGTTCTCATCACCGGCGGCACCGGATTCATCGGTAGCCACGTTGCCCGTGCCCTCCTGGATCGCGGACGCCGAGTCTGCCTGGTTGACATTCGGGGCCTGTCGCCGGAGGCGAAATTCGTCCTCGGTGACCACGCGGCCACGGTCCCGGTAGAGCACGCCTCGATCGACAACTGGCCCCGGCTCCTGGAAGTCATCCGGCACTGGCAGCCCCGCCAGATCGTACACATCGGCGGGATTGTGGACCCGCTCTTCCTGTTCAAGAACCCCTTGGTGGCGCTGCGGGTGAACGTCGAGGGGACCGTCCACGTCCTGGAGTGCGCGCGCCTGTCCGGGGTCGAGCGCGTCGTCTACTTCTCGTCGATCGGCGTGTTGCCGGCGGTCCAGTACCAACCGATCGATGCGGCGCACCCCATCATCCTGGCCAAGGCAGGGCCGGCGAGCGGTGCCTACGGGGCGGCCAAGGTGTCCGGTGAGGCCTTCTGCTTTGCCTACCACCAGGCCTTCGGACTCGATTTCCGGACGATCCGCCCTTCCGCCGCCTACGGCTTGGGTATGCAGTGGCACTCGGCCAATTACATGAAGCAGTTTGTCGAACCGGCGGTGCGCGGCGAGAAAGTGCGGCTGGCCTCTGGCGGCCCGCTGCCGCGCGACTACACCCATGTCCGAGACATCGCCAGCCTCACGGCGGCGGTTCTCGACGCCCCCAAGGACGCCGACCGGGTGTTCTACGCGGCCACCGGTCAGCCTCTGGTGACGGCGGCGCAGGCCGCCAAGCTGGTGATGGAACTGGTTCCGGGAGCCGACATCGAGATCGGGGACGTGTTGAGCGAGGAGGACCAGATGGAACTCGGCTTCCGTGGCATCCTCTCGATCGAGAACGCCCGCCGGCAGCTGGGTTGGGAACCGACCTACCGCTCGCTCCGGGACGGCATTGCCGAATACGTTGCCCGTTACCGGGCCTTTTTGGCGGGGAACAAGTGATGCACACGAATTCTGACGCTTCTCCAAGCGGATGGCTTGGACTCCGAGCCACGATTGGCCGCTCGCGCCACGAACTGATGACGCCCGCGCTCCTCTTGGACTTGGCGGTTGTCCGTCACAACATCACCCGCATGGCGGCGTGCACCCGCGGCCCGACCCGGCTCCGCCCGCACGTGAAGTCGCACAAGAGCGCGGAAATCGCCCGCCTGCAAATCGAGGCCGGGGCTATCGGCCTGACTACCGCCACGGTATGGGAAGCCGCGGCGATGACCACTGCTGGCCTGGAGGACCTACTCATCGCCAATGAGGTCGTCGGGGAAGAGAAGATCCGCCACCTGGCCCAGATCGCCCGGGACGCGCGCGTGACGGTTGCCGTGGACCATGTCCGCAACGCGGAAGCCTTGTCGGCCGCGGCGGGTGCGGTCGGCACAACGATCGGCGTGCTCCTTGACGTGGATGTGGGCCTGCGGCGCTGCGGAGTGCGTACGGAACAAGAGGCCCGTGTCCTCGCCGGGCAAGTCAGTCAGCTGCCCGGCCTGCGCCTGCGCGGTGTGATGGGCTACGAAGGGCACTGCGCCCTGGAGCCCGACCGCGGGACCCGCGCGGCCAACGTTCGGACCGCCATGGAGCGGCTGGTAGCGGTCGCGGACGTAGTCCGGTCGGCCGGCTTTCCCGTTGAGGTTGTCTCAGCGGGCGGGACCGGCACGTTTGATCTGACGGGCCGCTATCCCGGCGTGACCGAGCTCCAGGCCGGGTCGTATGTCTTCATGGATTCCTCGCGGACGGACCTCGTGCCCGACTTCGCGGTCGGCTTGACCGTGCTGACGAGCGTCGTCAGCCGGCACGGAACCACCGTCGTGCTCGACTGCGGCAAGAAGACGGTCGGGGTCGATTTCGCGCCGCCGCGGATCGTGGGCGAAGCGGCCAAGGTGCGCTACGTCTCCGAAGAACACACCGTTTTCGACGTGGACTCCGACTGCGGGCTGGAACTGGGGCAACGAGTCGAACTGATCCCCAGTTATTGCCCGACCACGATTAATCTGCACGACGTTTACTATGTGGTGCAACACGACGTCGTCGTGGACATTTGGCCGGTGCTGGCCCGGGGTCCCGGCCGAGGGGGATGGCATGAGCAGGTTTTCCGGCAAGGTGGTACTCGTGACGGGCTCGGTACAGGGGATCGGACGGGCGACGGCCGAGCGGTTTGTGGCGGAGGGGGCGAAGGTGTGCATCCTTGACCGGGATGCCGCCCGCGTTGAAGAGACTGTGCAGGCTCTGGCCTCGGGTGG
>JBGQLF010000125.1:0-12110 GCA_041499985.1 Gemmataceae bacterium | reverse complement strand
GGCACGGGCATCAGCGAGGAGGGAACAGGAATGATGCGCCCCCGCCCGGTCGGCGGGAGCCGGCCACAGGCAGATCCGCTCGGTGGTCATGGGGCTATTTGGGGTCATCGCAGAGGATGTTCAAAAACCCACGCTAAGCCACCATGAGGAAGGGTACCTGGGTCCCGCTACGCGGCGTGAGCGGACATGGAAGCACCCTGCTGGGCTTCGCGTGTCAGCGGGATTTCTCGGCCCCTAGGTAATTGCGGCATTTCGTCTCATGGCCAGCCGATTATCCTCGAAAGGGCAAACCATCCGAAAGGGTGGGACGCAAAGCGACAGGCCTTGTCCGTTTTAGGGCATGGTGGCTGCGCTGCCGAAGGGATGGACGCTAAGGCGAAGAGCCCGCCCGTCCCCGGACGTCCCTCCTCAAGCAGGGAGGACGTCTCGTTCCGATCCGGGGACCGGCGTGCCGGTTACGTTGAGGCTTGCCCTGCTTCCTGGCCCGCGCGATGCAGCACTCCTCGTCTCTTCAATTTGCCTGTCTTGGGGTCTCCCCGCAGCTGGATTCTCTCAAGCCCAACTCACCAAGTGCCGATGAGATTCTTGACGGCGCTGGGCTCTCGATGCGCGCTGCTCCAGAAACCTGTCCGGCGAGCCGGGGCGTCAGCCCACGGACGAACGCGGCCTCCTCCGGGGGCTGACTTCCCGGCTGTTCGCGGAGCAGTCGCGCGTGGGTGTCTTCATGTCTCCTCAGCTTCGCGGACGGGGCTTGTCGCCGACTCGAATCCCTTCACATCTCAGGCAGGGAGTCCACACGATGCATCGCATGGTCCTCTGGTCCGTTGCCGTCCTTGGTTCGACCCAGCCCCTTTATGCCCAGGGGCCGGCCGAATCGCGCCCTCTTCTCACGCCGACTCCACCTGCTGCACTGGCGAACACGCTCGCGCCCGGCGTGCCCAAACCCGATCCGCGCTTGCTGCCGGCGCCCGTTGGCCAGGGCTCGCCCTTGCCCCCGGCCCTGCACCTGGGGGCCACCGAGCTGCATCGGCCTGCGGCGGAAAACCTGATCACGTTCGATCCCCGTACTGTGGAGCTGCACTGGGTCGACAACCGCTGGCATCTCCACGCAGGTGGCATTTTTCTCAAGGATTTTGGCCGGCGGGAAGCCGATGCGCGCGAGGCTCTCCGCCTGGTGCGCGACCTCCAGTTGACCCAACTCGGTAGCGTCGGCACGCCGCAACCCGTCATGGAATACTGGCTAGCGAATGGTCAGGCGCCCCAGGGCGCTCTCCCCAGCCTCCATTTGCTGCCTCTAGACCGTGACACCCTGCATGTGGAGTCGATCCAGGGCCAATGGTGTGTCCGCAATGCGCGCCAAACCTTCTTCAACTTCGGTCCGCACGCCGACGAGGCCCGTCGGGCCCTGGAGATTATCCAGCATCATGGCTTCACGCAGATTGGCTACATCGGCCAGCCTATGCCCGCCATGATTTACTTCGTCGGCCAGCCCACCGGGCTGACCCGAGAGCGGGCGCCAACCACACCCGCGCTGGTATCACGCACGGTCACACCTGGCCAGAGTTCGGCCACGCCCGGGCAGCCGCCGATTCTCCAGCGCCCGCCCTTCACGCAGGCGACGCAGCCTGGCCAAAGCGAGGCTCAGGCTCCATCGCCGTCACCCTTCGGCAGGCAGCTCGTTCCGGCGAATGCATCGGCACGGGACCTCGCGGTCGTCGCCGAACGCGTCCCGTTCGATTGGCGCCGCGTGGAAGTGCGGCAAAATAAGCAGGATTGGATCTTGGCTGCCGGAGGCTACACCCTGGCCAACTTCGGCAGCCGGCAAGTTGAGGCGCGCCAGGCGTTGACGGCGTTGCAATACTATCGCTTCACGGAGCAGCAGTTCATCGGCCCGGCTTCCGCGCCGGCGTTGACCTATTTCCTGGCTTTCGGCCAGGCGCCCCGTGGCCTACTCTTTGGCGTTCCTAGTACGGTCTTTCGCCCCGAGAGCCTGCGCGTCCAGCGGATTGGGGAAAGCTACGTGCTTTCCGATGGCGAGCACTCGGTGTGGAGCTTCGGGGACAAGGCTGAGGCAGCCCGGCAAGCGCTGCAAATCATCCAGCACCATAAGTTCGATCACCTGTGCCACATTGGGGGCGGCGATTCCCCGGCGATGACGTTCTTCGTCCGTGCACATTAAGCCGCGGGGAGCGCGGTTTGGTGGCCGGGGCTGGAGTCTTCGGACGTCTCCAGCCCCGGCCACCCCTCTCCGCAGTTCGCTACTTGTCGGCTCATGGCAACAAAACCCCCGACTACCTGAGGCTTAGGGTTCGCGGGTCGGGACGGCGAAGACCACATCGCCTTCCCGCCAACCGCTGTTGCCCTTGGCGATCACCAATTCCTTGCCGCTGAGGCCCCGTACTTCCACGCGCCGGCCGTCGTCCAGACCGAGATCCACCGTCAGCCGGAGCACCACGCCGCGGGGCGGATTGCCGGTCAGATGGGTCACGCAGTAGAGCTCGGCCCGGTCGCCTTGCCGGACTAGCGCCGTCGAGGGAACCGTCAGTACATTGGCCCGCTCTTCCAGCAACGCGATCGCCGATCCGGACATTCCGGGTTTTAAATGCCCTTTCGGATTCTCTAAGTGGACTTCGGCTCGCATCGTGCGCGTAACCGGATCCAGGGCCGAGGCCAGGCGGGTGATGAAGCCACTGAAGCGGCCTCCCGATACGGTGCCGCGCAGCGCGGGCAAGATCACTTCGACCGGATCCCCGAGCCCGTCCGGGTTGGGGTTTTGCTGCGTCGCATTGACCAGCGGCACGTCCCGCTCGGGAATGTCGAGCAGCACGCGGACGGTGTCGGTTCGCTGCACCGTGAGCACCGGCATCGATGGATCCTTGATGGTGGCGCCGCGGTCGACCCAACGCTTCGTGAGGATGCCATCAAAGGGTGCCGTGATCGTGGCGTAGCTGACCAGAATGCTCAGGTTGTGCACTTCGGCATCGGCCACGCGAATGCGGCTCTCGGCAACTTCCAGGTCGGCGCTGGTGGCGCGCCACTTGGCGCGTTTCGTTTCGATTTGCGCCTTGGCGGCTTGCCAGGCAGCGTCGGCGGCCTCGACCTGGTGGCCCGTCTCCTGGGATCGCTCCGGCTGCTGGGCACCGCGGCGCACGAGTTCCACCACGCGCTCATTGGTTTGCTTGTGGAAGGCCAATTCGGCGGCGTAGCGCTTTTCCTGTGCCTCGGCCTCGCTGACTTCCTTGGCGGCCACCTTCACCGCTTCCTCGGCTTGCAGCTTCTGTTTGCGGGCCTGATCCAATAAGGCTTCCTTGTGCCGCTGCTGCGCCTCGAGCTCGGGAATAGCCAGACGCAACAAGGGCTCACCCGCCTTCACGCGCCGGCCGATGTCGATGTCGGCTTCGAGCCAATCGACGACTCCTTGCACGCGCGCGCAGAGATCGGCCTTCTCCATCGCTTCCACCGTGGCCGGCAATTCGATGCGCACCGGCAGGATCGAGTGCAGCAAGGGCTCTACGGTCTCCAGGCGCGGCAATCGATCCACCTCGCTCAGCCGGGATTTCGACGCGGGATGGCCACACCCGGCCAGCAGGATGAGAGTGAGGGCCAGAACGCTGGATTGGTATCGCATGATGAGCTTCCCTCTGCTCGCTTAGAGTCCCGCACCTGGCAGGCTCCAGGAGAAGGCCTCCGTCCAGTTGGCCCGCTTGGCTCCTATTGGGCATTCTCCGTTTGCACGACTGCCGTCCCCGCGGGCTTGAGAAGGACATACAGCACCGGCACTACAAACAACGTTAACAGGGTCGAGGCGGTCAAGCCGCCAATCACCGCTCGCGCCAGTGGCAGGTTCATCTCATCGCCCGGCTGTAAATGGATCGCCATGGGAGCCAGCCCGACCACCGTCGCCAGACTCGTCATCACGATCGGCCGCAAGCGCACGCGCGCGGCCAAGATGACGGCGGCCAGCGTGTCCATGCCAGCCGCGCGCTGGCGATTGGCAAATTCGACCAGCAGGACCGAGTTGGAGACCGAGATGCCGACCATCATGAGCACGCCCATGCACGACTGGATGTTCAGGGAAGTATTCGTCGCCCACAGGATGCCCGCAACGCCGAGCAGGCCGAGCGGGGCCGCCACGATCATGATCAGCGGATCCAGCCAGGAGGAAAACTGCGCCGCCATCACCAGGTAGACCAGCACCACGGCCAGCGACAGGTTGAAGGCCATCTCGGCAAACGATTGCCGCATGCTGCTGACCTCCCCGCGCACGGTCACGCGGAGCCCCTTGGGCAATTCTAACTCACGCACCACCCGGTCGACCTCGCTGGCGACACCGGCCAGGTCGTTGTCGCGGACATTGATAAACAGTTGGCTCACCCGGTCGATGTCGTGGTGATACACTTCGACGGGACCCTGCGTGCGTTCGATCGTGGCCACTTCCTTGAGCAAACGTACTTGCCCGCCTCCAGTTCGGCCGCGTTCCGCCGATACGGGGACATTTTCCAGCGTCTGAATATCATCCACGAGGTGTTCCGGGTACTGGACGCCGATTACATAGGGGTTGCCGCTCAGCGGATCGATCCAGAAGTTGGGGGCGATCTGCGCGCTGGACATCAGAGCGGTGATCACGTTGCGAATGACGTCAGTCTCCGCCAGGCCGAGGACCGCGGCCCGGGTTCGGTCGACCTGAATCCGGAGCTGTGGCAAATCCAATCCCTGGGGCAGGTAGGTGTCTTGAACTTGGGCCAGGCGGGTGATGCGGGCGTCGAGCTGGCGGGCCACGGCACGCCGAGCCTCGCTGTCCCGGCCATGGATCTGAACTTCGATCGGTGCCACGGCCCCCGCATTGAGGATCTGCCGGATCATGCCCCCGGTCTCGAAGAAGAAATCGTCCCCTGGATAACGGGCGGCGAGCTGTTCCCGAAGCTGTTCGACGTAGGCCAGCGTCGGGGTGTGCCGACCCGCAAATCCGCTGCGCAACTGCACGCGCACGAAGGCCGCATGCGGACCGTTGTTGGAGGTATAAACCGCCGACCAGCGCGACGAGATGCCCACATTGGCCAGGATCAACTCCAGGTCTTCCGGCGGCACGACCTGGCGAATCAGCTCCTCGATCTCAGCGACCTGGTGTTCGGTGGTTTCGACGCGCGGACCACCAGCCGCCCGGAGATGAACGGTGAATTCGCTCGCATCCACCTCGGGGAACAGCTCCTGACCAATCTGCCGAGAACCGAACAGCGCCGGCAACAGGGCCGCGAGCAGCAGCGCCACCACGGCCAACCGCCAGTTTAGGCCGAAACGTAAAAACCGCTCGTAGGCCGCCGTGCCGCGCTCGAAGAGCCGATCCACGAGCGGAGCCACCCACAGGAACAGGCCGATGAGGGGCAACAACGCCAGCAGCCCGACGGCGATGAAGCCGATCGGCACCATGACCTGGGAAAACACCAAGAGCGTTCTTCGGCCCCACACGGGCATTTGGTCCAGCGGTAGCAGCAGCCAGCGCAGCGCCGCCCAGAACCCGATAGCCAGCACGGCGAGCAGGAGCATCAGGACAACGAAGCGCCACGGAATTCGTCCCTTCTCTTGGTGCGCGCGCAGGAAGCGCGAACAGTACAGCGGGGAGACGGTTCGCGACACGATATAGGAAGCGAGCATCGCCAGGCTGGCACTGATAGCCAGCGGCGTGAACAGGTACTTGCCCATGCCCGACATAAACGTGATCGGCAGGAAGACCACGACGGTCGTGAGCGTTGCGAGCAGCACCGGAATGGAGATTTCCTCCGCACTATCGCGGGCGGCTTGCAAGGGCGACTTGCCCATGTTCAGATGGCGGACCGTGTTCTCCACATCCACAATGGAATCATCCACCAGCC
The DNA here is from genome assembly GCA_041499985.1 of Gemmataceae bacterium. GTDB lineage: Bacteria > Planctomycetota > Planctomycetia > Gemmatales > Gemmataceae > JBGQLF01. The sequence continues at coordinate 6,240 of JBGQLF010000125.1, read as the reverse complement.
GGCCCAGGACCAGCGCCAGGCCGCCCAGGGTCATGATGTTGAGCGTATGCCCCGTGAAATACAATCCGATCAGGGCAGCGAGAATGGACAGTGGGATGGACACGGCCACGATGCAGGTGCTCCGCAGGCTACCCAGGAAGAGCAGCACCACCAGCGACGCCAGGCCGGCGCCGCTCAACGCTTCGAAGCGCAAGTTGGCCAGCGCATCGCGCACGTACTGCGATTGGTCGAAGGCCACTTCGATCTGTACATCCTCAGGAACGACGCCGCGCTGGTGCAGCTCGGGCAAGAAACTCTGGACCTGATCGACCACCCGGACGGCGCTGGCTCCCGCTTGACGGAGCAGCGGCATGTACACGGCGCGCCGGCCATCGACGCGAACCGTGTTGGTGCGCCAGCGCGTGCCGTCGACGACCTGGGCCACGTCGCCAAGGTAGACGACCTTGCGGCCCTCGCTCCAGAGAGGAATTTTCTCGAAATCCTCCGGCTTGCTCACCATGCTGTTGGAGCTAACGTAGTAGGTCTGGGGGCCGATGCGGATCTCGCCGGTGGGAATGACCTGGCTCTGCGTATTGACGATGCGGGCGACATCAATGGGCGACAGCTTCAAGGCGCTCAGCCGCTGCGGGTCGACATAAATCTGCACCTGGCGAAACACGCCGCCAAAGACCGGGGCCGACGCCAGGCCTTCGATCCCGGCCAGGGCATCGCGAAGTTGGTGGTCGGCCACATCAAGCAGATACTTATCATCACGGGTGGCGCTGGAAATGACCAGGTTGCCAACAGGGATGGCGGAGGCATCGAACTTCAGCACACTGGGGGGCAACATGCCAGGCGGCAGGTTCTGGATCTCGGCGTTGACCAGGGAGATGACCTGGCTGGCGGCGACATCGGGGTCGACTTCGGGCCGGAAATACACCTTGATGATGCCGATGCCCAGCAGGGAGCGGGCCTCGATGTGCTCGAGGTGATCGCAACGGGTCAGGACCCGTTCCAGGGGCGCGACAATACTCTGCTCCATGTCAGGAGCGGGCATGCCGCGGTACGAAGCGAAGACGACAACGACGGGGACTTTCAGATTGGGCAAAATATCCGTGGGCGTACGCTGGTAGCTGACGATGCCCAGGATGACCACCAACAGCATGCCGACCCAGACGGTGTAAGGCCGACGCAGTGCCAGGTTCACCAGCCACATGCCCGTATCCTCGGTTATTTCAGAGTGCAGATTGCAAAAGGAAAGACAGATGTCCTGTCCTCAAATTTGCAATCTGCAATCGATCACTTCCGGTCACACGGCGGCAAGGGCATCGCCTTGGGATCCAGCAGTGCTGCCGCGGGCAGCCCGAGGGCACTCAGCAGTCGGAAGCGTGCCCGTTCAAGATCGGTGATCGCCTGTCCATAGGCTTCCAGGCTATCCGATAAGCCGCGTACCGAATCGAGTGCTTCCAGTGGTCGCCCTTCACCGCCACGGATCCGTTCGAGATTTAGACGCAACGACCGGAAGACAGGACCCGTCGGAGCGCCGCTCGGATCAAACAAGGCTGAGCGCATGACGTCGACGCGCTCGAGACTGCGTTGCACCTGTTCCTGGGCTTGCACGACTTGGGCGATCACAAGGTCCTGGGCTTGGAGCTGACGGAGCAGCGCCTGTCGATGCACCGCTTGTTGTTCGCGCCGTTCCGCCTGATTGCCCAGCCCGAGGTTATCCAATCGCCACACTAATAGGACGTCGATGTCCGTCCGGGGTTTGAAGTGATTAATCCGACCGGAGGGTCCAAACCCTCCTCCTCGTGGCAGCGGGTCCGGACTGCCGCCAAAGTCTCCCCAATTATATCCCAGAGCCACGTTGGGAAGCAAGGGGCGGTACTGTGCCGCACGCAGGCGCTCCAAGGCGGCCTGGACGAGCGCCTGGTTTTCCGCCAGCTCCGGCCGATTGACCAGGGCGAAAGCGGCCAGGTCCTCGATCGGCCGACGAAACCAGGGTTCGCCTGGCAGCGACAAGGGATAGCGATAGTCCTCAGCTGGCATGAGCGGCACTGTGGGATCGAGGCGAACCAGACGCGCCAGCTCGGCCGTTGCCACGCGCAGATCTTGCAGTGCCGACAGGAGCTCCTCGCGCCGGCGGAGAATCTCTACCTCGACGCGGGCCAGGTCGGACTGAAAAGCTTCTTTGCCTCCGACTTCCACAAAATCGCGCACTAGCGGCAGCAGGCCTTTGAACCCTTGTCCTTCTGGACCGCGCCGTTCGGCCACCAGGTAGGTGAGCGTCTCTTGGACGCGCGCAATCCGGCGACGGGCGCGCAGCACATTGAAATAGCTCTCGGCGACTGCCAGCAGCGTATTCTCGGCAACGCGCTCCAGACCCGCTTCGGTCGCCAACAGCAGTTGCCGGGCAGCCAGAGGGGCGAACACGGCTTCGGTGGTTTGAAAGGACAGTGCGGGTCCGCCGCCGGCAAACAGCGAGTCGCGGTTGGCGGTGATGACGTTGCCTTCCGTCCGCTGGATCTGTCCTTCGTGGTGCGTGTAGGAGCTGCCGATGTTCAAATTGGGCACGACAGCAACGCGGGCACGTTCGAGCCGGGCACGCGCCTGGTTGATCCCTTCCTGCGCCTGGGCAATATCGAGATTGCTTGTTTGCGCCAAGCGGAGAGCAGCCAGCAGCGTGATCGGCACCGCTTGGTCCTCACCCAGATCCCCTTGTGGACCTGCTATTCCTGCCGGCGTTGTCGTAGGTGGAGGCGTGACCGTGGGCTGCGCGCTCGGGAGCGTTTCGGGGGCAGGGGGAATCTGCGCCCGGCTGGCCGAAAGAGGGCCGTGCAGCAGCAGGAGCGAGCACACGAGCCATCCTGTCGTCCGCGCCGGGTGCCCGGTGGTATAGGGGATCACGATCTCCTCTCCCAGCTCCGGCGCCCGGTGCAACCAGGGATGTGGCCTTCCTGCACACGGCTCGTAGGCTCGTGGACAAGTCTCTTAGATCAGTAATATCGGCATTTTGATTAGATCAGATTTAGTGCAGCAACGTGGCAAGAAGGGTTCAGATCCCCGTGCGGTAAGGCGCTCACGGATCGAGTCCCCCCAGCGAAGCATGCCCGGTCTGGCCAGGGAGCACGGCATCCCCATCTCTCAACTGTTTTTGCCATCGTCCACCGGATTACCTGGGTCTTCCTTCAAGTCTCGCAAAGTCTGCCGCCGATAACGGATGAGCCGTCTGTGTCGTTTTTGCGGCCAGGGAAACAGGTGGGTCATGGCAGAACACACGCGCAATTGTCCGGCTTCCGGGCCCCGTCCAACCTCACTCTGCGGTCTGTCTACCCTACTCTTGGTGGTTGGGGCCCTCGCCCTGGGCGGCTGCACCCGGCACTTCTTCCGTGAGCACGCCGATAAGGAAGCCGAGGCGATTCTGAAGGAAAAGGATCGGGACCCCTGGCAGATCGAACAGTTCCACGTCTACCCGGACCCGCGCGCCCGCTTTGCCGACTTAACGTGCCCAGACCACCCACCCATGCCGCCGGACGACCCGGGGGCGTACGCCCTTAGTCCCAACCCACAGAAGCCCGGAAAGGCCTGCGTCGGCCTGGTCCAGGGCACGGGCTACCTGGAGTTGCTCGCTGCTTGGGATGCGCTCAACCGCACCGTCGCGGCGGCGGAGGAGAAGGACAATCCGGTGGGCGCCGCGGCCTCGACCGCGCCCGTGGCGGCCGAAGGCAAGGCCGCAGTCGCTCCGGCAGCGGGGCCGGCTGCGCCCGCGACGGAATCGGGTTCACCTCCCCGACCGTTCCTGATCAAACTGGACCAGGCCGTCGAAATGGGAGGGATCAATAGCCGCGAATTCCAGGACCGGCGCGAAGATCTGTACCTGACCGCATTGCCCGTAACGCTCGAGCGCTTCGCGTTCGCCGCGCAGTTCCTGGCCGCCGAGCAAGCAGTCCGTGAGTGGTCCGGCAAGGGGTCGCCCGAAGGATCCCGCAACCGCTGGAGCCTCACCAGCAATGGCGGCATCGCTAAGGTTTTCTCCACCGGGGCGCTGTTGCTCTTGAACTTCGCCAACCAAACCGTCGTGGACTTCACTCGATTTCCCAAGACGATTAGCGAGTCGACGATAAGTTTGGACCTGATCCAGCCGCTGCTGCGCGGCGGCGGCAAGGCGGTCACATTGGAACCGTTGACGCAGTCTGAGCGCGACCTGCTGTATCAGGTCCGCAGCTACGCCCGGTTCCGCAAAGAGTTTTACGTGTCGATCGCTGGCGGCGGCGGCGGCAGCATCAACGGTGGCGCCTTCGTGCCGTCGGGCATCGTGATCCAGAGCGTCGTCAGCCCAGGTGGCGGCATTGGCGCCTCGGGTCTGGTTCCCGGCGTCCCCCCGCCTGTGCAGCTCAACAGCATCAGTCCGCAGGTAAATCCTGGCCAATCGGGTCGGCTCAATCTGAGAACGGCCATCCCGGCCACGGCTGCGGGCTACTTCGGCACACTGCTCCAGTTTTCCCAAATCGCTATCGACCAGGAGAATATCGAGGCCCTGGAACGGTTCTTGCGGCTGTTCCGTGCGTTTAAGGAAGGCGGTGACGTCTCCCAGCTGCAAGTCGATCAAGTGGAGCAGCAGCTGCTGCAAGGCCGGAGTACCAAGCTGACCGACGAGCAGCAGTACGGCAACGCCATCGATCAATTCCGCGTTCAGCTGGGCTTGCCGACGGCGCTGCCCCTGGAACTGGACAATGCCCCGCTGCGGGAGCTCACCCGCCAGTTCCGCCGCTACGAGCAGGTATTTCGTCAATTCACCGCGGCCCAGGAGCAGGCGGAGAGCTATAGCCCGATGGACGAAGCCCCTCTGCTGCGCGAACGACTTACGGGCATCTTTACGGCGGCGCCGCTTGTGCAAGGGACACGTTTCCGGACCCAGATGCCCCGCCGGTGGGCGGCGTGGGCAAGCCTGTCCCGCGACCAGGACAGCAAGGAGCTGCGGGATCGACGGCTGCGCCTGTCGGAGGAACGCACGAAGCTTCTCGACCTCCGGGCCGACCTCGAAAAGCAGGGCAAGCCGCTCTCCGCAGCGGACCAGCGGCGCTTGAACGAGTTGGAGTTTGAGCTCGATCTGGGTCAGTTCGAGTACATCCTCCGCACGTATGAAGACCAGCCCTGGAAACAGATCGCCGAGAAGAGCCGGCGCGGGCGGGCCCACGCGGCTTTGTTCCGGGACCTAATCAACGGCTTCAACCTGCTCCTGGTCGAGGGCCGGAACGAGCGCCTCGATACCCTGAGCACGACCTGGCCGCCCTTGCCGCCGCTGTCGGTAGAGGGTGCCGATCTGTTGAAACTGAGCGAGGAGGAGGGGTTTGGCATTGCCTCGCGGACAACAGTCGTCAACCGGCTGGACGTGATGAACGCCCGCGCCCAGCTGGTCGATGCCTGGCGGCAGATCGCCGTCTTCGGAAATTCCTTGCTAGGCACGGTCAACGTCCAGTATCATATGGCAAGTAACACGCCGATCGGTCAATCCCGGCCGTTCGCGTTTGGAGCCAGCCGCTATGACCATCAGCTGATCCTCAACACCCAGCTGCCGTTGGTTCGCGTGGCCGAGCGCAACAACTACCGGGCCAGCCTGATCGCCTACCAGCGCCAACGGCGGGCGCTGATGGAAGCGGAGGATCTGGCGGTTGAAACGGTGCGCGGCGAGATTCGCCAGCTCCGGGTGCTGGCGGAGAACTACCGTATCCAGCAGCGCCAGGTGGAACTGGCTTACCTGACGGTGGAGAACTCCCTGGACACGTTCCAGGCGCCGCCAGCGGCTGGCGCGATACAAAGTACAGCGGGCACTGCCGCCGCCCTGACCAACCAGCTTTTGAGCGCCCAGGCGCGCCTGCCAACCGCCCAGAACGCCTTATTGACCCTTTGGATTAGCTACTTGAACACGCGGTTGCAGCTGTACCGCGATCTGGAATTGATGCCTCTGGACAACCGAGGAGTATGGACCGATGACCTGGCAACCAGCAACGGCAGCGCCGGCCAAGAGCGAGGCTCCCAGCCCGGCTTCCCCCCAGCCGGAACCCAACCACCTGGCGCCGGACGTGAAGACGGCGAATCCCCCCAACGGAGCCCCCAGCCCGAGTCCCTCCCGCGTCCCACGAGCTCAGGGACAACGCAGAGCCCTTAAGCTCCTGCTGTTGGCCACCACGGTGCTGCTCGTCGGCGCGAGCGGGGGTGGAGCCTGGTACTGGTACTCCAACCTCCGGCCGACGCGGATCG
>JBGQLF010000124.1:0-12157 GCA_041499985.1 Gemmataceae bacterium | reverse complement strand
CCAATTGCGGCGGGGGCGGGCATGCGGCCACCGTGCCTGGCGTCCAGGGACCTTGGGGACAACCGGTGGCGATGGCGACCCCCTACGCGGCGGATCCGCCCGGTGCTGAGGCGGCCCGAGCCATGCTGGCACGGAGTGTGCCGTTGGACCTTGTCCAGGCCGGTGGCTTGGCCGGTCCCGGGGCGCCGCCGGGAATCCAACTGGCCGGCGGCCTACCGCCCCAGAACAACTTGTCTCCACCTGCTCTACCGTTCCAGCCGGTTCTGCCGGTGTCGGGACAAGGCCCCGTCTCGGTACCGCACGTCGGCAATCCCTTGGCGGTGGCTGGTGGAGCGCGGGGAATCACCTGCAAGCGCAGCGAGGTGCGCTTCGTCTCTCCCGAGGGCATGAAGGTGTCGTGGTACGCCCCCAGTCCTGATGGCCGATCGGGCATGAGCCCCGCGGTCATTGAGGCTCCCGGCCGTTACAACTTCCTCCAGGGCGCGATCTATCGACTCAAGATCAGCGTTGTCCGCAATAACGTGCCCCTGGAGTTGTATCCGACTCTGGAAGTCGTACCCGGCAACGCCCAGACCGATGCTTTCTTGGCGCACAGTTCCGTGCCCGTGTCGTTCACGGAAGAGGACTTCGGCCAAGTGGCAGCGGGCAACTTCCTCGTGAAGGTCATCTATTTGCCCTTCCCACAGTTCCAGGACTATGCCACCACGGGACCGGATGAGGTGGTGTCAACTCGGCTGGAACCGGGCGTCGATCCGATCGCCGAAGCCTACCGGCGTGGCAACATTCTCCTTGTGATTCGGTTGGGCAACATCGACCTGGAAGCTGCCAACACACCTCCAATGGATGCGCCCAACCCCTACCTGCCCAAGGCCGGGACTGCACCGGGCATGATGTCCGGCATGCGGAGCCCAGGGATGTTGCCACCCGGAGCGATGGGACCCGGTGGACCCATGATGATGGTCCCCGGTGGTGCTGCCACGGGTGTTCCGACGATGCCGCCCGTCCAGACCTTGCCGCCGACGACCGGCGGGATTCCGGCGGGAACGCCGAATGGACCGGTGATGCAACGCTCGGAGGCTCCCGGTGTGCAACAGGTCGGGTACCGCCCGGCCCAGCCCGGGGCACTGACGCCTGCCCAGCTGGCGAGCCAGGATAGCGGCAAGACCCCGCCTGCGCCAAAGCCTCCGGAGAAGAAAAGCTGGTGGTGGTCTGGTAACTGAGCGACTGCGACGTGCCCACGGAGATCGTGGGCACCTTGCATTGTCAATCTGAGCCGCACGAGTGCTTCTCCCCTTTCCCCAATGCGGGGCGAGGGGAGAAGGAGAATGAGAGCCTGAGAAGTGAGGGAGCCAAGCATGGGGGGGAGTCGAGACGGGCGGTCAGACACGCGGTCGTCATCGCCCTGGTCCCGGCCGCTTCTCGACGGTAAGTGCGCGGCCCTGCGTGCACTCTTGACCGGGCTGCTGTTGTTCGCAAGCGTTCTGGGAGCCGAAGGTGGACCCGTGTCGGCGCCGCTGCCGGGGTACGCGGCGGCGCCGCTCTTGTTTGTGCGCGTGGGTGGACCACCAGGCACTCGCGTCACGTTCTATCCGGGCGCCTCTGCTGGCCGCGAGTTCGCGGTCCCTGTCGTGGTTGGCCTCCGACCAGGGTATATCTACCGCTTGAAGTTGACGGGCTTGACCAACTATCCCGCTGCGGCGGTCTACCCTACCCTGGAAGTGCGTGGCACGCTTCGCCTGCCGCCGCAGTTCAATGCGGCCCAATTCCCAGCCCCTGTACTGTTCAGTGCGGAAGACCTGGCCAAAGCTTTGACGGGCGCTCTGTTGACGAAGGTTGTCTACCTGGAGCATCCCGAACGTGCCGTGCCGACGGCCACGCGGCCGGAGCAACCCCTGGAAGTGGAAGTGCCGCCGCACGGGGATCCCCTGGCCGAGGCGCGCCAGCTGGGACGGCCTGTGTTGATCCTTCGGGCCGGCGGGAGGGAGGTCAGCCCCGACGAGCTGGCCGGGCAAGCAATTCCGGGAACGATCCTCTTCCCGGGCGAGACCATGCTGGCGCATCCGCCTGTAGGGCCGTGTCTGCCCTGGGCTTCCCTGGCCGTCGTCGATCCGATCGCGGGTCCGCGGCCGCTGGAAGAAGAGTGCTTGCACGACGGGGGCGACGCGGGCCAGCCAGCGGGCTTGGATCGGGAGGGCCGACTTCATGGTCTGGATCCTGCGGACACCGTGGCCGAGTTCACCGATGACCTCAGTCGGCGCCGGATCGCCATCTCGAACCGCGTTTGTCTCTGTGCTCCCCGGTACAGTGTGTTGCGCGCCCAGATCACGCCCACGGCCTATAACACGGCCGTTACACTGGGCGGCGCCCAAACCGTCCTGGCCCAGTCCCAACTCCGCACCCGGCAACCGAGCCTGGAAACCGAACAGATCGTGTACCTGGAAGCAGTGCGGGGCCGCGAGCGGAGTAGTGCCACCGAGAGCACGCAGGCCCTGGTAGCGGTCGAACAGTTCGAAGGGACGGCACGGATCATCGGCCGGATTCAGGAACAAACCGTGGTCGGCACGCCGGCCAAAAAGCCCTGTCCGCCGGTCGCTCGCCCGCTGGAGCTGTGCAAGTGGGCTGATAAACAGGTTGGGCAGGTAGGTGACGTGGTTACCTTCTACTTGAAATACACCAACCCGGGCGGCGAGCCCATCACCGACGTGGTCGTGTCGGATAGCCTGACGGGCCGCCTGGAATTCGTGCCGGGTAGTGACCGCAGTGACCGCACTGCCAGCTTCGCCATGCAGCAAAATGAGGCAGGTTCCGCCATCCTGCGTTGGGAAGTTGCTGGCCGACTGCTCCCGGGACAGAGCGGCATGCTCAGTTTTCAGGTTCGGATTCGGTAGGCACACGATGGGTCCGGCCGCAGTGGGACAGCGTGGTACGGAACACCTAAAGCGGACCGTCGGCATTGCCGATACAACCAACATGAACGTTACAGATTCTCAATTCAATCTGTTGGCGCGGATGCTCGATCTGGCGAGCCTGCGGCATCGCGTGATTGCCCAGAATGTGGCGAATGTCAACACGCCCGGTTATCACCGCCGTGACATCGCCTTCGAGGACGCCATCACGCGCCAGCTCGTGCACCACGAGGGAACTTCAGCAGCCAAGGTCGAGCCGAAGCTGATTGAGCACAACGACGAACCGGAGCGGCTGGATGGCAATAACATAGACATCGACGCGGAAATGGGAAGGCTGAGCAAGAACAGCCTGTTGTTCAATGCGTATGCCCAGCTCTTGGCCGGCCAGATTGCGTCAATGCGGAGTGCGATCACCGGACGTTGAGGAGGCAACTCGATGGCCTTTGATGACATGCTCTCCGCCACCAACATCAGTGCCTCGGGGCTCTCCGCCGAGCGTCTGCGTATGGAGGTAGTGGCCAACAATATTGCCAATGCGCTTTCGACGCGCTCGGCCAACGGCGGTCCCTTTCGGCGCCAAGAGGTCGTCTTCGCAGCGGTGCTCAATCAGCATCTGCGGCCACGGGTGCCGGGGAAGGAACAGCTGGGAGGCGTGCGCGTGGTGGGCATTGACGAAGACCCTTCGGAGTTTAATCGGGTTCACAACCCGGGCCATCCGGACGCGGACGCGGAAGGCTATGTGCTGTTGCCCAATGTGCATCTGCCGATCGAAATGGTGAACTTGATCACGGCGAGTCGGGCTTATGAAGCGAATCTGCGCGTGTTGCAATCGTTCCGCCAGATGACCGAGCAGTCGTTCTCCCTGGTGAGGTCCTAACCATGGCCATCGTACCTGTCGGGGCTGGAAGCTTGACGCCGGAGGGAGGGGGCATTCGAACCCAGCTACCCGCCCAGCCCGCCAAGGATCCCTTCACCAAGGTGCTCGACCAGTTGCTCGGCAACGCCAACGGCGCGCAAGGACGGGCAGACCAAGCGGTGCAGGATCTCGTCCTGGGGCGCACGGATGAAATGCACAATGTCATGCTCGCCGTGGCCAAGGCTGATTTGAGCTTCCGCATGATCCTGGAGCTGCGCAACCGTGTCTCGGACGCCTATCAAGAGATTATGCGGATGCAGGTGTGAATCCCGTACGGCGGGCTACGCACCGCGTCAGAAGTAGCTTGCGTTGCTCGCTGGTTTGAGACACGAATCCATTCTCAATTGGTCCACTATGGACTTTCTGCGAAGTCTCTTGCAACAGGTGAAAGGCGTCTGGCTCGGCATGAGCCTGGCTCGCCGCCTCTCGCTCCTGCTGCTGACTGCGGTTTGCGTGGCCGCCGTGGTGGGCGTCGGTTTCTGGGCCGCCCAGCCCGATTACCGCGTGCTGTTCTCCGGTCTGGCGGTAGAAGATGCCGGGACGATCACGGCCAAATTGCAGGCTCAGTCCGTCCCGTTTCGCTTGACTGCTGGCGGCACGACGATCCTGGTACCCGCGGAGCAAGTGCAGCAGCTCCGACTGGATCTGGCCGTGGAAGGGCTACCCTCGAAGGGCGGCAAGGGCTACGAGCTGTTTGATGAATCCCCACTGGGCATGACGCCCTTCCTGCAACATGTCAATTATGGCCGCGCCCTTCAGGCGGAATTGGCCAAAACGATTATGCAGCTCGAGCCAGTAAGCTATGCTCGTGTGCATCTCACGCGACCCGAACCCACTCCGTTTATTCGCGAGCAGAAGCCGACTACGGCCAGCGTGATGCTGAAGCTCAAACCGGGAGCGTCACTGAGCCGCAGCATGTCCGCGGGCATTGTGGCCCTGGTGGCGCGCGGCGTCGACGGACTGCGGCCGGAGAACGTGACGCTGCTCGACAGTAGCGGCCGGCTGCTCTCCGAGCAGTCCGGCTCTGAAGCGGGCAGCGTAACCACCTCGCATCTGGACTATAAACGCGAGTACGAAGCCTACTTGGCCTCCAAGGCCGAGGAAATGCTGGCGCAGCTGCTCGGGCCTGGGCGTGCTATCGTGCGCGTGGCCGCCGACATCAATTTCAAACGCCTGACCGAGACAAGAGAGACGTACGATCCCGAACAACGGGCAATCAAGAAAGAAAAGACGACCACACATAAGACGACCAGTTCCAAGCCCACGGCCAGCGGCGCCACGGGAACCACGCCGAATTTCGGCAAGACCGCTCCCACGGTGACTCTCACAGGCCTGAACGAATCCGAGGAGGATAACGAAACAGAGTATTTACCCTCCAGAACTGTGCAAGAACGCGTCGAAGGCGCAGGCAGCATCGAGCGCCTCACGGTGGCCGCGATCGTCGATCTATCCAAGGGCGAAGGGGCGGCCCCGGGCCCGACGCTCACGGTGACCGAGGCGCAGGACATCATCAAGCAAGCAATCGGTTTCAAGCAAACTCGAGACGAGATCAAGGTCTCCGACGTCAAGCTCGCTGGCGCCGCCGCGCTCACCAACCTGGACACCGAGTTGGTGCAGCTGCAACGCTGGCAGACGTATGTGAACCTGGTGCGCAACGCGTCGCTGGGTGTTGCCGCATTGGTTGTGCTAGTGCTTGGCTGGCTCTCCCTGAGGCGACTGAGACCCACGACGAGGCTTGCACCGGCACCGGAAACGACGTCCCCCAAGCAGGCCGGGGAGCTCGATCCGATCTCGGCGGCCGCGCAACGTGACCCTGAAGTCGTGGCGCGGCTGCTGGCGACCTGGCTCGAAAAGCAGGAACCTTCACGCCGGGCGGCGGCGTAGTCTACGAGCTATAGTCAAGTGTGAAGGATTCTGCATGGGGTGGATCCGCCATGACTCTGAGCAATCCCGTTGTCAAGGCAGCCATCCTGCTCAAGAGCCTCGCCCCCGTGGCCGTGGAGAAGGTATTATCCCGTCTGAGGCCAGAAGACGCCGACCGGTTACGCGGGGAAATGCAGCAGCTGGAACAAGCACCCCCGGCGCCACAGCTCCTGAAGGAAGTCCTAGAAGAGTTCGAGGAACTGCTGCGCGCCGCCGAAGCCAACTCTGGTACAGCGATTCCGACCGCGGAGAACGAGCCGACGAACGGCCGCGGCTTGCCAAAGCCGGCGGCGCCGACCCTTCAGGTCTTCCGGCCACCGCCGCCGGAACCTTCGTCCGGGGCCGAGGAGCTCCAACCGATCGTGCTGGATGAAAAGGCCGATGCCCTGGCAGCGCTCCGGCTGGTAGACTCGGGCCGCCTGGCTGTGGCCTTGCAGGGCGAGAATCCGCACACGGTCTCGTTGGTTCTCAATTGGATGGAAGCGGAACAGGCCGGCGGGGTGCTCAAGCGCTTGCCGCCGGAGATGCGCCGCGACGTGTCGGTGCGCCTCAGTCACGGTGTCAGCGGCGCGGTACCTGTCCTCCAGCGCATCGCCCGGGCCTTGTTGCACAAATGCAAGGCCTTGGAGCAAACCCCCAGCGCGCCCAGCGACGAGGCCAAGTTCAAGAAAATGGCCGACATGCTCCGGCTGCTGGAGAAGCCGGACCGGATGGAAATCCTAACCGCCCTTGAAGAAAACGATAAGGACTTGGCGGCCCGGGTGAAGGCGCAGCTCTATCAATTCGAAGACCTGCTCTTGATCGAAGACCGTTCGATGCAAAAGCTGCTGTCCGAGGTCGACTTGAAGAGCCTCGCGATGGCGCTCAAGGGAGCGGCCGAAGAGATCCAGGACAAGGTACGCAACAACCTGTCCAAGCGGGCCCGCGAGACGCTCAACGAAGAGATGGAGTTCATGGGCTCGGTCCCGAGCGCACAGATTCAACAGGCCCAGAGTGCCGTTGTGGAGGTCATCCAGCGGCTGGATCAAGCGGGCGAGCTGGTGATGAAGGAATAGCTGCTAGTTCCCTCCGTTTAGCCCCGAGCACTCAGGCGAGCGCTCCCCGCGCTCGCCCAAGGCGCGCGGCTAAACAAGGGCAGGTACAGGCGAAGGGTGAATAGTCCGTGGTGTACGAAGCGCCGATCCCGTTCCATGCAACAGTCCGGGGAGTTGCCCTCGCGGATCCGAATACTCCTTTGCCGGTGCGTCATCCTGACGCAAAAGGAATTCCGGCGGCGGAACAACAGGCGCAGCGCGCGGCAGAAGTGAACCGGCAGGCACAACAAGAGCGCGAAGCGATCGAGCGAATTCTCGCGACTCTGACGGAAGTCGCACACAACCTCGAGACGCAACAGCACCAACGGTTGGGCGAAATGCAGCAAGCAGCGGTACAGCTGGCCATCGCGGTAGCCGGACGGCTGCTCCAGCAGACGATTGACACCGGTAGTTTTCCCGTGGAAGCACTGGTCCGCAAAGTGGTCGAGCGACTGGGACCAAAGGCACCCGTGAATGTATTCTTGCATCCCGACGACCTGGCCCTGTTGCAGCGGCGCCTGGGAGAGAATCAGCCCCTGTTCCCGGACGGCAGCGCGGTTCGTGTGGTTGCCGAGGCGACGCTGAAAAGGGGCGATTGTCGGGCGGAGGCGGGAGAGGTCAGCGTGTTGTCGCAACTGGAAGCGCAACTCAACGACCTGGGCGAACACCTCTTGGGGAGCCTGGCCGATGCTGAGATTGAACGTCGAAAAGCTCTGCCGGGAGATCGCAACCTACGACGTTTTCCAGACCGCCGGCAGACTGCGTAGTGCGACCGGATTGCTCCTGACCGGCACGGTCCCGGCCGCCCTCGGCGACCAGTGCGTGATCGTGCTCGACGACGAACGCTCGGTCCTGGCGGAGGTCATCGGCTTCGCCGATGGCTTGGCGTACCTGGTGCCCTACGAACACGCCGACGATATTCAGCCGGGCATGCCGGTGGCACGCCTGGGTCATGGGTTGCTGGCTCCCGTCGGCGACCGCCTGCTGGGCCGCGTGCTCGATGGCCTCGGCAGACCCCTGGATGGGGCGGGACCGATCCCGAGCGGAGAGCGGCGGCTGGTGCGGCATGATCCGCCCGCGGCCATGGACCGGGCGCGCATCCGGTTGCCGTTCGTCACCGGCCAGCGGGCACTCGACGGGATGTTAACGCTGGGACGAGGCCAACGTGTCGGTATTTTCTCGGGCAGCGGGGTGGGAAAGAGTACCTTGCTGGGAGAAATCGCCAAGGGCTCCGACGCCGATGTCAATGTCATCGCCCTGATCGGCGAGCGGGGCCGGGAAGTGCGCCCCTTTCTGGATGACTGTCTAGGCCCCAGCGGACTGGCGAAGTCGGTTGTCGTTGTAGCCACCTGCGAGCAACCCCCGTTGCTGCGCGTGCGTGCCGCCCAGGTGGCGGTCACCATGGCCGACTATTACCGTAGTCAGGGGGCGCACGTCTTGTTATTGCTCGACAGCCTGACGCGCATGGCCATGGCTCAGCGCGAGCTGGGGCTGGCCTTGGGCGAGCCACCGAGTGCACGAGGGTATACGCCGTCGGTGTTTCAGCTCCTGGCAACCACGCTGGAGCGGCTTGGGAATGGCGCCCAGGGCAGTATCACCGGCATCGCCACGGTCCTCGTCGAGGGGGACGATTTGGACGAGCCGATTTCGGATACCACGCGCTCCCTGGTCGATGGCCACATCGTGCTCGATCGGAAGTTGGCCGAGCGCGGTCGCTATCCGGCCGTGAACATCAGCCAGAGCATCAGCCGCGTCGCCCACGACGTAACCGACGCCGCTCACCAGGCGTCCGCCCGCAAGCTGCGTGCCATCCTGGCGACCTATGCGGAAGCCGAAGACCTGATTCGCATTGGAGCCTACGCCAAGGGAAGCAGTCCGCAGGTGGACCGTGCGGTGGACTTGATGCCGGCGGTGGAAGCGTTTCTGCGCCAAAATACAGGCGAGCGCTCCACGTTTCCGGATACCAAAAATGCCCTGCACCTGATCGCCAATGCCTGGCCCTTCTGAGTTTCCTGGGCAAGACTGGGGGAACCATCGTGCGACGCTTTCATTTCCGACTCGAGCGCGTGCTGCAATGGAAACAACAGCGCCAGCGCCAGGCCGAGATCCGCCAGCAGCAGGCGCAGTGGGTGCTAGCCGCGGCCAAGACAGCGACCGAACAGCTGAGCGCTCGGCTTGTGCAGGCGGCACAGGCTCTAGAGGCGCAGATCGGCCAGCCAATTCCAGTAGCATCCTGGTTGGCGCGCCAGGACCACGGCGCTCAGATCCGCCGAGCCCTGGAAACCGCCGAGGCAGACGTTCAGCTCGCGAACCAAAAGCTCCAGGAAGCTGAGGCACTCCGGACCCAGATTGCCACCGAGGTCGAGGCCCTGCTGGTCCTACGCCAACGGCAGTGGCAGGCGTATCAAGAGGAAGCGGTCCATACGGAGCAGAATCGACTCGATGAATTGGGATTGCGCCGGTGGCAGAAGGCTCAGGGAGACGATGCCTTCGGCGCCCGGGCACGGAATGAGGGACAACACCCATGAAAAAACTGCTTCTGATTGGCGTCACGGCGCTGCTGCTGTTCTCCATCTCGGCAGCCGTCTCCTGGTATCTGCGCCAGTCCAAGCTGGCCGCGGGCGAACCCGAAGGCGGTGCGGAGGATTCCCCCGCGGCCCATAGCGACAGCCTCGCAAAAACCCGGTCGCGTGCCTCGGGATCCACTGCGCTGGCGGAAGAGCCTGCCAAGCGGGTAGCCGTGAAACCTCCCAGTACCGAAGGGGTGGTTGAGGCGGTCCAGCTGGCGACAAGCCTGCGCGATCGCCAAGCCTCGCTGCGCGAACGGGAGAATCAACTGGCGATGCGGCAGAAGCAGCTCGAATTGGTGTACAAGGATATCCGTGGCGAACGGTCGGCCATCGATGAGCTCCGCAAGCAAATCAGTGACGAGCTGAAGGCGCTCAAGGAGCAGATGGGCGTCGTGGAACAGCAGCACACGGAACTCGACCAGGAACGGCAAAAAGTGTCCCAGGAGATGACGGATTGGCAGAAAAACAAGGTGGAACTGGAAGGCGCGGAATGGAAGAACATTGACAAGATGGCTAAGCTGTATGGCAGCATGCCGCCGGAAAATGCGGCCCAGATCCTGAAACGCCTGGCCGACACGGGCCGTATGGACACGGCGGTGAAGCTGCTGGGCCAAATGCAGGAGCGCCAAGCGGCCAAGGTGTTGGCGGAACTGCCCGAGCCGGATCTGGCGGCTCAGCTCCTGGAGAAGCTGAGGGGGCTGAAGCGGCCGGCTCCGACTCCGAAGCCCTAGCTCACCTGGTGTCCGCTGGACTTTTCCCAGCTTACGCTTCCCTACCGATCCGGAGATGCCTCAAGATCGAGACCTGGAAGATCCGAATAAATACGATGAATCACAATCGTTCCCGGTGTCCGGTCGGTGAGTCGGACGATGGGCTGCCCTGGTAGCGACTCCCGCGAGATCCCGCGATGGCAAACCCGACTGAGAAAGC
The DNA here is from genome assembly GCA_041499985.1 of Gemmataceae bacterium. Classification (GTDB taxonomy): domain Bacteria; phylum Planctomycetota; class Planctomycetia; order Gemmatales; family Gemmataceae; genus JBGQLF01. Next base: position 1,839 of record JBGQLF010000124.1, on the reverse strand, counting down.
CGCACCGCCCAAGGGCGGGAAGATGAATCTGCTGATCCTCGGCGTGGTCGGTCTGCTCGCCGCGGGGGCGGGAATCGTTGCCCCGCAATTCTTGATCCACAGCGCTCCGGTCAAGGAAGCCGCGTCCGAGCACGAGTCGAAGGCGGGCAAAGGACACCGCCCCGCTTTTCTTTCGTTCGGGGACGTCGTCGTCAATCTTGCGGAGGGCCGCTTGACACGCTTCCTGCGCGTCAAGCTGATCCTCGTCGTCGACGAGCCGCAGGAAAACGCGGTCAAGGATCTCATCGAGAAGCAGAAGGCTATCCTCAAGAACTGGCTCATCACTTACTTGTGCGATAAGTCCCTCGACGAAGTCACGGGCGCGGCAGGCGTTAATCGGCTCCGGCGCGATATCCAGGACAACTTCAACAACCTGCTATTTGAGGATGGGGTGGAAAAGATACGCGATATCCTTTTTGAGGAATTCAACGTCCAATGAACCCGCAGCCGTACAACTTTCGCAAGCCGGGTCGCCTCGCCAGTGACCTGGAGCAAAGCCTGGCCGCCTGGCTGCGGGGTGCCTGCGCGCTGGCGCCCGCCAAATGGGTCAAGGAGCTGCCCTTCCGCGCGGACATGGGGGTGACCAGCCTGGAAACCGTGCGCCCCGGCGACGCCCTGGCCCGGTTACCCGAGCCGGCCAGCAGCTATCGCGTGCTGTTGCCAGCGGATGGTACGAACACCTTGCTGGCCCTGTCACGCCCGCTCATGCTGGGGTTGATCACCGGAATCCTCGGCGAAGCGCTCACGGAATTGCCCGCGGACCGCGAGTTAACGATGGTCGAGGAGTCCTTGGCGGAATACCTGCTCCAGGTTTTGTTCCTCGCGGTCCTTCAGGAGACCTGGCCAGGACGGGAGACGTTGAGCCTCCGGCTCGGGCAGGCGGAGCCGCGCCCCCGATTTGCCCGCATCTTTGCACCCGAAGATAACGTGGTCCTGTGTGCCTTCACTCTGCGGGCACCGTTCGGCGAACAGTCGTGGTACTGGTTGCTCCCCCAGAAGGCCTTGCAGGAACAATTCACCCAGTTCGGCCCCGGTCTGGAGACCGAGCAGGGAGAGCTCGTCCGGCCGCGCTTGGAGGGCCTGGTGCACGACTTGCCGGTCGAGGTAGCGGTCGCGCTCGGAGCCGTGGAGTTGTCGCTGTCGCAGCTGGCAAAGCTGCGTGCTGGGGATGTGGTCATCCTGGATCAGCGCGTCTCGGAACCGTTGACCGTGCGGGTCGCAGGACGGAAGAAACTCCGCGTGTGGCCCGGGCGCGTGGGCTCGCAGCAGGCGTTCCAAATCGAATCTCTACTCGAGTGCTGAACGATGTCCACATCACCTGCGCCAGCAATGCCAGACCAGCCCGGCGTCGTCGGGGCCGCTGAAAGCGGGGAGCAGGCGGCGCGCGCGGTGGACCCGGCGGATGTGATCGCCAAGGTCGCCGATTTTGCCGAGCTGACCGATCAGGCCGAGGCCACGGGCGCCGCGCCGCTGGATCGGCTGCTGGATGTGAATGTCACCGTCACCGCCGAGTTGGGCCGCGTCACCTTGTCGATCGGGGAGATTCTGAAACTCAGTCATGGCGCCGTTTTGGAGCTGGATCGTCCGGTTTCGGAGCCGGTCGATCTCATGGTCCAGGGAGTTCGGCTGGCGCGGGGCGAGGTGGTGGTCGTGGATGACCGATTTGCCATCCGCATCCGCGAAATTGCCGATCCGAAGAAGCGGCCGTAGCGTGTCTTGAATCAGGTATGCCTTGTTTAGCCGCGAGCTTCGGGCGAGCGCGCTCGCCCGAAGCTCGCGGCTAAACAAGGCATACCTGAT
>JBGQLF010000123.1:0-12161 GCA_041499985.1 Gemmataceae bacterium | reverse complement strand
GCTTTTACGGTTATTAATCGTATCTGCATCCGTTTTGACCATGCCAAGATCGCGGAAAGTGCAGTTTCATCCAAGAGGGAGCAAAATATGGAACTCATGGAACTCGCGTACTCCTACCTGCGATTCAGTTCGCCGCAGCAACAGACTGGCGATAGTATCCGCCGTCAAACCAAGAACCGCGAAGACTGGCTAGCCGACCACCCGAAGGTTCAACTTGACCAATCGCTCGTGATGACAGATCGGGGTCGGTCCGCATTCCGGCGAAAGAACTGGGACGCCTATGCCTTGGCCCAGTTTGTCGTTCACATCAAGTCTGGCCGCGTTAAACCCGGTTCCTACTTGTTGGTTGAGAATCTTGACCGCCTGAGTCGCGAGGACGCTGGGGAGGCGACGGAGCTATTCTTGTCCATTGTGAACAAGGGCATCATCGTCGTCCAGCTATCGCCGGTCGTGATGGAGTTCCGTTGCCCGGTTAACGTGCAGAGCTTGATGTTCGCCATTGTGGAGCTGTCGCGGGGCCATTCCGAATCCGCCATGAAATCGAAACGCCTCGGCTCGGCCTGGGCGCAGAAGAAAGCCTGTGCCCAAGCACGCAAACCGCAGCCACCTGCGCATAACAGCAAGGTCGCCGGGACAGCCGTGGTGACACACCGCTTGCCCGGTTGGATTGAAGAAAAAGATGGCAAGCCGGTCGTGATCCCGGAACGGGTTGATGTGGTTCGTCGCATATTCAACTTGGCGCTGGATGGCTGCGGCTCTCACGTCATTGCGCGCAAGCTGAACAGGGAGAAGGTGCCTCCTCTAGGGCGTAAGACTTTCAAAGGAAAGCCGATCGCGTGGTCAAAATCGACTGTCTACTATCTGCTTACAAGTCGAACGGTTCTGGGCGAATATCAGCCAGGCACGGGGCATGGCAGTGAACGAAAGCCGAGTAGTGATGCAGTGCAAAATTACTACCCAGCCATCATTGAACCTGGGAAGTTTGATGCTGTCCAAGGGATTCTAAAAACGCGAGCGACGGTCGGACGCGGTCGGCACGGTCGTCACGTCAACCTATTCGCTGGCCTGTTGGTCGATGCGCGGGACGGCGGTTCGTTGACCTACAGGCACAGCTCGGTGCGTCCACCAACATTGGTTCCGGTCGGGATCGCGCAGGCTCGGGGGTCGAAATGGACTAGTTTTCCCTCCAATGTGTTTGAGGATGCAATCGTCAAACGGCTGATCGAGGTGAAGGCGTGCGACGTGGTCGGCAAGAATGGCGCGGTTGGAAAGGTCGATGCACTGCGCGGGGAAATCGAGAAGGTGAAGTCGCAGATTCAAGTTTGGTATGCGAGGATGGACAACACCAAAATAGCGGACCTGGTCGAGGCGAAACTCACAGAGTATCATGGCCAACTAGAGACCTTGAACGAAAAATTGAGGGAGGCCCAGCGCGAAGCGTCTAGTCCCTTGAGTGAATCATGGGGCGAGTTCCGAAGTTTGGGCGGACTGCTGGATAAGGACAAGTCTGATGAACTGCGGACAAAGGTTCAGTTTGCCTTGCGGCGGTCCATTGAATCCATCCTCTGCCTGTTTATGGGCAGGGGAGACTGGCGTCTCGCCGCAGTCCAAGTTTGGTTCACGGGGGGAGAACGGCACCGCGATTATGTGATTTGCTATGCCCCACCAAAGGCAAACGGCCAGTGGCATCGAGAAGGAAAACCCTACATCGAAGCATTCCCATCAGTAGCCGGTCGGAGCGAGTACGACCTGCGCAAGCCCGAGGACGTTCGCGAATTGGAAGCAGAGCTCTTGGCGATGCCTCTTAACCCATCCTAGTCCATTCCGTACCGCTGGTATGAAGACCCGCAGCTGCGCCCGCCACGTGCGCAGCTGCGAAGCCCCCTGCCCTGATTCGCCTCTCCTTCCCCCTCTCACCTGGCGCTCGTCCAGGGTTTCCGTACGTGTCATGGGCGTCTACAGGTTCCATACAGTCCGGATGGTTAACAGTGTTTAATTGTGGTTGATTCGCATAGATTCCGGACGCGGATTCGATTGTTCCGGGCTGGTCCCCAACTTTTTTTCTGCGAAGTTCCCGATGGGTTTGACGCCCCGAGTGGGGCAATGTTACGGTCGTTGTAGGTAACAACGACGACGAGGAGACCCAACGATGTCAAAAAAGACCCAAGAAGTTGCAAAGGAAGAAGGAGTCCCGTCTTATCGTATCCTGTATTTGCTGCAACACGGTAGGCTAACGCCGCCACCCAAGGATAGCAGTGGTGATTACGTCTGGGGCGATGGCAACGTGCGGCGTCTCAGAGCCGCGCTCGCGCAAGTCAAGCGTAGGAGATGCGCGGCCACTGCGTAGGCCCGTGCCGAGCCCAGAAAAACGAGCAGAGAAGTATGGCTACCACTCAACACTTCGCCGCCGCGATTCTCCCGGACCGCCAGTGTAGTGATCCACCCTCGAACCCGCTGAGGGACGCGCTCGCGCGAGCAGCCAGAGAATCCGAGAATCCTCGCTTCCGTCGCTGGTGCGAGCTGTTGCTGGCCGGGGAGAGCGCGAGCTGCAATACGAGCGATGCAGATCAGACCGCGCCGCCTACACAAGATCACAACGGTATCTAATCTGTGACCACCCAGCGCCCCAAGACGAAGTTTAAGACAGTGACGAAGGCGAAGCCCTGCGCCATCTGCGGCGGCGATCACAAGTGCTCCGTCGGTGAAGACGGGCTGATGCTGTGCGGTCGGGAGTCTGGCGAGGTCCTGGGCTTCGTGTTCCTGGGACAGTGCAAGGCCGATCCGCAGTGGTCCGAGTATCGTGCCATTGGAGACCCTCTACTGGACCAAGAGGACCGCCGGAGCGCCACCGGAAAGCAGCAGCAGAGCCAGCACAATGGCCACAGTGGCAACGGCCATGCTCCCAAGGACTGGGCCCGAATTGCAGAGAAGTACGCCGAGAACTTCAGGGCGAAGCCTGAGAGGGCTGCGCAACTCGCCAGCCTCCTGGGCGTCCGCGACGAAGCCCTGGCGACTGTGGGGACAGGCTACAACCGCGACACGCACGGCGATCACTACACGTTTCCCGAGCACGACGGTGACGGCACCATCATTGGCATTAGCCGTCGTTATCTCGACGGGAACAAGATGGCGATGGCCGGAGGCAAACGGGGACTCATCATCCCTGACGGATGGGAAGCTCGGGGCAAGGACCTGCTCAGTCCGATCTTCGTCGTCGAAGGGGCGAGCGACGTACTGGCCCTGACCTCGCTGGGCTTGCCCTCGATCGGTCGGCCAAGCAACACCGGCGGAGCCGAGCAGATTGCCCAGGTGGTTGGCAAGCTCCCGGAATCGCAACGTAAGATGGTGGCCGTCCTCGGCGAGTACGACCCAAAGAAGGATGGCGGTTGGCCAGGAAAAGACGGCGCCGTGAAGGTTTCCGCCGAGTTGGCCGCGAGATTAGCCGGTTGGCCTGTGTGCTGGGCCATGCCGCCGGATGGCAAAAAGGATGTTCGCGAATGGGTGAGGGCTCAGAAACTCGATCGGCACCAGCCCGAAGCTTGGCGGAAAGCGGCCGAGAGACTGATCCGCGAATTCGACACCGGCAACTACTACCAACCGGTTAGCAGCACGGAGGAGAGCGTCCGGCTCGAAGTCGTTGATTCGCCGTCCTTCGCCCAAGCGGATTACCCGCTGGTCTGGCTGGTCAAGCAGGTCCTGGTGGCACAACAGCCCGCCATCGTAGGCGGACCGAAAAAGTGTTTGAAGACCAGTGCCCTCTGTGACCTTGCTATCTCAATGGGCGCCGGATTGCCTTTCCTCGGTCAGTTCAAAGTGCCACAAGCGATCCGCACGGGCTTCCTGAGTGGGGAGAGTGGGCCGCATACGATTCAGGACACCGCCCGCAACGTGTGCAAGGCCAAAGGAATCTCCCTGGAACAGGCGGGTGTCTGGTGGGGCTTCGCATTGCCGCAGCTGTCACAGGACGAACACCTTCAGAGGCTGGAAGAGCTTATCAAGGAAAACGAGCTGCAAGCAATTATTCTTGACCCGTTGTATCTGTGTTTGCTTGCCGGGAACCCGGAAGCCCAAGCCGGCAACATGTTCGACATGGGGCCGCTCCTGGCCAAGGTGGCAACGACGTGCTTGGGAGCAGGCGCAACGCCCATTCTCGCTCACCACAACGTGAAACGGCCGCCCGATCCCTACGCGGTGCCAGAGCTCGAGGATCTGGCTTTCGCGGGTATCCAAGAGTTCGCCCGGCAGTGGCTGCTGGTGGGCCGCCGGGAGAAGTATGAGCTGGGCAGTGGTCAGCATCGTCTGTGGTTGAACATCGGCGGATCGGTCGGGTTTTCGAGTTGCTGGGCCGTGGACGTCTTCGAGGGGGTCGTTGATGACGAGTTCCGCGGCAAGACCTGGGAAGTCGGAGTGGCGAGTGCCTTGGAGGCAATCGCCGCAAATCGCGAGGCAGCGGAACAACGACGGACGAAGACTCAGGAAGCGAAGACGAAGGCCCAGGATGCCCAAGTCCTCAACGCGATCGACGAGCTTGCGAAGACCGGCGAGAACAGCCGCAACCGTGTTCGGGAACTGTGTGGGTTGAGCGGTACCAAGATGGCTCAGGCAGTGGCACGGTTGATCGCTGAGAGCTTGATTGAGGAGTTCGAGATTGAGGTTCCGGTTGGCCGATACCGTACCGGAAAGCAGAAGGCCATAGGGCTCCGCCGGAAGCGAAATTGAATGCCGGACAATGCCGGACTGTCCGGCATTGTCCGGCTTGTCCCGCAATGGCCTTCAATGCCGGACGGACTGGGGGCCTATATAGGCCCCAGTCCTGTCCTGCATAGAAGGTCGGCGGGGGACGGGAAACGAAATCCTTCCTTCCGCCCAGCGAAGCTGTCCGGCATTGCGGCGGGGGACGGCGGGCGGAGCGGGGGACGGCGGGCGGAGCGGGGGACGGCGTCAGGGGCGGGAGAGTGACGAAACGACCTGGGCCGGCAACGCGGTGACACGCGAGCTGGCCTGGTGGTGTGAGTGATGATTCTCAGAGCTGGAGGCATTGTACTATGTTGGTCACTTTGGAGCATCTGAAAGAAGCCGAGAGCTGGTATGACGAGGGGTGGGGCTGGCAAAAGGACTTGGGCTGGAATGACCGGCACCGCGAAGCGATCAAGTTGCTTCGCCAGCTGATAGAGCATGGCAGCCCGGTCCATTACTGCTCCAGCACGGCCTTCTATTTCCCAGGTGGCTACTTCGGCAAAGTTGAGGATCTGATTGCCGTCGAGCACTGGGACGACTGGGACAAGGGTGAGCACGGCATGCTCGTGGATCTTGCCAAGGAAATCAACGAGGTTCTCCTGGAAGTGGTCGAGTGACATTGAATCAGACCGGCCCGACGGCGTGCCCACCGTCGGGCCTTGTGGCAACGCGAAAGGAGTTTGCATCATGGCATCAACAGCACAACGTGGACGGCAGAGCAAGGACCAGCGCCGGCGGGCGAAGCGGCGTGAGCGTGCGGCACGGCAACAGGCGAAGCTGAACCCGAGGCTAGCGCGCATGCTCTCCGGCGAGCTGGAGCCACTCTATTGGGACCTGTCATGCACGCACCGGATCGCTGCGGTCCTGCGCAAGGCGCAGGCGTGTGGCGGCCAGGTGCTCGCCTGTCCCTACCGCGATGACCCGGACAATCCGAGCGGATGCTCGCTTATGGCCCTGATGACGTTTCAGCCATGTGACGAGGCGTCCTGCCCAGCCCGGCACGATGAGCCGGCGGCAGCCATCGCATACATCCGCCGCCACCTGGTCCGGCACGGTGCTGCGGGGGTGATCGTTGGGTAGCGATAGGGTTGTGGAAAAAGTTCCACAAGCTAATGGCCTGGCAACGGCCGTGGCCATGAAGGACGACAGGTCCGACGAATTAATCTTCGCCACCACGGCCGGCACCATGTGTGACGATCCGGAGTGCGCGGCGCAGTTCCCGCACGATGAGGTCGAGCCGGTGCTGGAATGCCTGGCGGATTACCTGGAACGGCACGGGGCGGGTGTGGTGATCATCGTCACGGGAGGGTGAGCCCGCAACGGCAGAGAAGGGGGCAGAGAGTGAGTACGGCAAGCGCACTGTCTCGCAACGGCAAATCGATCTTGGACCGGATCATATTTGAGACCTCACGGGCAGCGGAATACTTCACCGCTCGGGAGTTGCAGGCCCAGACCGGCCAACCGATGAATCGCTTCCCCGAGGTCATGCTCAAGGAGTTGATCGACAACGGTCTGGATGCGGCCGAGACGGCGGGCGTTGCCCCCGTCGTCACGTTCAAGGCCGAGACCCGAGGCCGCTGGCTCCGCCTGACCATCCAGGACAACGGCTCGGGACTGCGCGCCGAGACCATCGACCGCATCTTGAACTTTACGACGCGGACCTCGGACAAGGCGCTCTACCGCACGCCCACGCGCGGACTCCAGGGAAACGCCCTCAAGACGGTGCTGGGCATTCCCTATGCCCTTGGCTGTCGCCGGCCTATCGTGATCGAGGCCCACGGCCTGCGCCATCGCATCACCGCCTGGATCGATCCTGCGGGGGAAGTGCGAACCGAGCGCAAAACCGAACCATCCCCGGTGACGACCGGCACGCGCGTGACGGTAACGCTGCCGACCGTCGAAGACATGGAGTTCTCGGCCCGGCACTGGGCCAGGGGCTTCGCGATCTTCAACCCGCACGCAACGGTAAGATTTTGCGAAATCCGGCCGAGCGGTAAGCACGCTAACTCAGCGTTGCAGAAAGTTGGCAATTCGTACCACGCCCTGGCTGAGTTTCCCAAGCCGTGGGCGAAGTACATTCCCACCGACCGTCCTTCGGCCTGGTAGTTTGATCAACCGTCTCTACTCCGCCTGATCTTCTCCCACATTACCCTGGCACGCCATGATCACGGTAAAGACGTGCCGTTGCGGGAGTTCGTCCGCCAGTTTCACGGTCTGTCCAGCACAGCCAAAGCCAAGGCGGTCTGCGATCAATTTCCCGGCATCGAGCGGCTGCGCCACCTGGAGAGCCAGGAGAAACGTGTCGCCGTTCTCCTGAAAGCCATGCGCGCCGAGGCGGCCCCGCCCTCGCCCCGCACGCTGGGCTGCGTCGGCAAGGAGCACTTCGAGAAGCGTTTCCAGGAGTGGTATGGCGTCAAACGCTTCTGGTATCGCCGCATCGCCGAGTCGTACCAAGGGCTGCCGTTCGTGGTCGAGATCGCCGTAGCGAACACCAACTTGCCGGGCCGTGTTTTTCATGGCGTCAACTTCTCCCAGACCTTCGAGGATCCTCTCGCGGGCACTCCCTTGTACAGTTCCGAGATCCGCGCCTATGGTCTAGGGAGTTTCCTTGAACAAGCCCATGCTCATCCCGATCGAACTGGCCGAACCCACACAGCGGTTGCCTTTCATCTGATCTGCCCGTCGCCCGAATTTCTGGACCGTGGCAAGACTCGGTTGAAGGTGCCGGGACCGATCGCCGAGGCTATTGCCGATCGTTTGTGGTTAGCGAGCAAAACCCTCTACGAAGAGGAGGAGCGGCGCAAGAAAAACGCCGCCAAGCAAGCTCGGGCGGACGCGAATCGCGAGCGGGCCAGCCAAAGCGAGCGCGCGTGCAGTTTGAAAGGCGCGGTCTTCCAGGTGTTGCCGGATGCACTTGCCGAGGCTTCGGGTGTGGAGCGCTATCCGGTCTCGGCCCGCACGCTTTACTACAAGGTTCGTCCGCTGATCCAGGAGTACACCAGCAAAGAGCTGAACTTCGATTACTTCTCCCAAGACCTCGTCGTCGCCTACCAGCGGGACCACGGCCCGCTCGACCGGCTTTACTATGAGCCGCGCGGGACTCTCTATGAGCCCCACACCGGGAAGGCAATTCCACTTGGTACACGTGAGGTCGCTGATTACCAGTTTCCTGCCTGGCTGTACGACAAGATCCTGTATGTCGAGAAAAAGGGACTTTGGCCGATCCTACAGGCCGCCCGGCTGGCAGAACGCTACGACATGGCGATCGTGGCCGGCGAAGGCTATGCCAGCGAAGCCTGCCGGGCACTCTTCGCGCATGCCGAACGGGGCAAGGATTACCAGCTGTTTGTGGTGCATGATGCCGATCCCTACGGGTACAACATTGCCCGCACGCTGCGGGAAGAAACCCAGCGGATGCCCGGCCATCACGTCGAGGTGATCGATCTGGGACTGAAGCTGGAGGACGCCCTGGAAATGGGACTGGAGACCGAGACCTTCACTCGCACCAGGGCCCTGCCGAAAGGATTGGTGCTGAACGAGACCGAACGCGACTACTTCGAGGGCGAGCGGACCGGCAAGAGCTGGATCGCTCGGCGCGTGGAGCTGAACGCCATGAGCTCCCCGCAACTCGTGCGGTACATCGAAGACAAGCTGCAAGCGGCCGGCGTCCGTGATAAGGTCATCCCGGATGCGCAGGCATTGCCATTAGACCGAAGTTGGACAGACATTTTGTCTTATCTTGTTAATTGGCATATACTTACGTCAAATATAGCTTCCTCCTTCTGGCTACATCGGGGTTTTTTGCGGATATGTTCTGCTAGTTATATTTGATACTCATTAAAGGGCAATATTTTTCTGGAAATACTCGTGGCTACAATTGGAAGTTTTAACAGCACTTAACTTATTGCACGTACAGGACTTAACTGCAAAAAGGGCTGCCAACTTCGGATTAGAGACGGTGGCGATCTACGAGAGCGTGATGGATGCGCGAACGGTAACCATCCTTCGTTCGCTCTTGTCGTTCGATGCAATCAAACAGGAAATGAAGAAGCTTTGGCGATCACGTGTATCGCTAGCCGATGCTCGCCAATGGATCGAAGAGGGATTTGCCAGGGATAAGTTTTGGTCCTGGAATACGGCACTCACCGATCGGATCAACCGCGCGTTGTCTGCTGATCAGGCGGAGATGGAAAAAACCATGCGACAGGAGCTGATCAAGGCCGTCAAGGTTCTCGCTAAGAAGAAGTGAAAGGCACGGCGGACCGCCGGCGCGCCCGATCGGCAGCGGCGGATGCAGCCGATGGGGCGGATGGGGGTGATGGTGGAGCGCCAAAGCACGCGATTGTGGACTGGGCGAGTGTCATTGCCCGGTGGTATCGGGAGCTGGCCATGGACTACCCCCCGGACCGGGGCGGATCGACGGAGGTGATGCAGGCCTTGAACGATGTCCACAAGCGGCTTAAAGAGCTAGTGGGCGTCTAGCAAACCCGGGCGCGCTCGCGAGACGTAAGCCGGCCGGGCGCCGGTAGCGCCCATGGTACCAGACGGTTGGCAAGTGATGCGGCACATTCTCCTAGCGGAACGGACTAGACAAGTACTGCGGCGGCGGGCCCTGCGCAAGCCCAAGAAGCCTGCCCGGGCCCTCGAAACACGGCTGAGAGCGTCCGGGATCCTGCCAACAGCGTGCTTGCGATAATCGCTCTTCTGATGAACATCGTCCCCTGAGTGGGCGGCGCTGGCTGGAAAAGCGGCGGCGATCCCCCAAGTGCCCACATCATAATTGATGGCAGCGACGGGTGGTCGCGCATGGGTCTGGAAAGGAATGGCATGGCCTGGGCGAAGGCGCGCGGACCAGGCATCGGCGACACGGGAGCCTGGGGTCGGGCCGGCAACACCGGGTCGTGCAGCCTGGGCCCTACCGCTGGCCGGTCAGCGCGGTGCTCCCCCTTCGCTCGCCTGCGTCCAGCTCCTTGGTCTTTCGGGGGTGGCGGCCATGTCGGCTGCTCCGCCACGATCGACTGATCCACTGACGCCACTGACTTTCGCTTGGACATTTTTCTTGACAAACCTCGCTCCGTGTGCGAAGGAGGTTGAAATTCGCCATGTCCGCTTGGTTTTTCGGAAGCGAGGTGCAAACGTCGGTCGGGCCGGCGCCGGGCTAACCGCACCCAAAGCGGCCGTCTTGCGCCTCTGCCCGAAAGAACCCTCTGCTTCCTGTTTGTAGAGGAGATCTCCCATGAAGCGATCCAGGGCTTTCCGAAGGCGCGGGTTCACGCTCATCGAACTCCTAGTCGTGATCGCCATCATCGCCGTCTTGATCGGCCTGCTGCTGCCCGCCGTGCAGAAGGTGCGCGAAGCGGCCAACCGCGCCCAGTGTATGAATAACCTCAAGCAGTGGGGTCTGGCCTTCCACAGCCACCACGATGTCCTTAACAGCTTCCCTTACGGCGCCCAAACTTCTCCGCTGCGGCTGACGTTTATCCCATTTCTGTTCCCCTACATCGAACAGGACAACCTCGCCAGGAGATTCGACTATACGAAGCATTTCTACCAATCGCCCAACATCGACCGCTACGCCTATACCGGCGTCCTTGCCCAACGGATCTTCCTCTACTACTGTCCGAGCCAACAGCCCGGGGAGCTGGCGCTAACCGCGGATGTTGGGTACATCCGCATCCGGGGCAACTACGTCGTCTGCTGGGGCAACGTTACCCGGCCTGCCCTGATCAAGCCCGTCCCGCCCACGAGCATGGGAATCTTCGGCTACGACGTGGACGACAACGCGGCAAAACCTCGAAGGACGCGACTCGACGAGATTTTGGACGGAACGTCGAACACGCTGCTCCTGTCGGAGATCCTGTTCGCCCGAGATGATCCCATACTATTGACCACACCGACCCGGAACGACTTGTGGGACAACCGGGGCGACGTTACCAACGACGACCACGCCGGGCCCGCATTCATGACCATCAACACGCCCAACAGCTCCGTAAGCGACATCAACACCTGCTTCAACACCGGCGATCCAACGATGCCCTGCACACGTGCCTCAACGGGGCGGCAGATGGCCGCCCGGAGCCGCCACCCCGGGGGGGTTAACGCCGTGCGGGCGGACGCGTCGGTGCAGTTTTTCTCCAACAACATCGGCGCCGCGACGTGGAGTGCTCTGGGCACCATGAAGGGCGGGGAAGTCCTCGCGGGTTTCTGATGCCTTGGTCAGCGATCGGCACTCAGCGCTCAGCCGTCCGCTTTATTACGCCGGTAGGGAAGTTGGTCGCGTAGGACGGGCCAAATGTTCGTGTGGAGGTAATAATGCAGCAAGGATTGCTCCCTGTTGACCACCGCCCCAACCCCTTGATGCCGATGGCACTCTTCTTACGAGCTGTGGCGGTTTTCTCCCTTCTCTTCCCGCTCCTGTTTGCCGCCGGGACCGGTTGCGGCAGCGGCCCCCGTTGGGGTACGGTCGAGGGCCGGGTGACGCTGGACGGCAAAGCTGTGGAACGGGGTGACGTCCGATTTGTCCCCACGGACGGCCTGACGCCGACCAGCGGCGGACAGATCAAGGACGGAAAGTATATGGCCAAGGTCCCTGTCGGCGCGATGCGCGTGGAGATCACCGCCCCCAAAGTCGTCAGCAAGCGCAAGTTATTCGACACCAAAGACAGCGCTTGGGACGAGGTTACCGAGGAGATGATCCCGGCTCGTTACAACACCAAGAGCCAACTCACGCTCACCGTCGAATCGGGGGTCAACTCCAAGGACTTCGACCTGAAGAGTAAATGACTGCGGAACTGCGGGCCTACCTCTCAGCGCACGAAGGGTGCCGACGCGTTGCAGGAAGGCCTCGTTGGAGGGATACTCCGCCAGCTGCGCTCGGCGCGGGTCTCCTGACCCCGCCGAACCTCGGACCGCAGGTCTCCCTTACCGCATGCCGCAGCCCGGGAGACCTGCGGTCAGGGACAGCGGTCCCATGTGGAGGGGAAATAGCGTTGCAAGAACTGGGTGAGATGCTCCTGGCCGTGACGCACCGCCGCGGTGGTGAGAGTGGCGTCGCGGAGCAGGACCTGAGCCTCGGGTCGCTTCAGCAAGGACTGTGGTTGATGGCGGTCTTGCGCAGCGAGTGGATGCCGATGCCGCGCTGACCTAGCTAGCCCAGCTCGGTCCCCGCCGCCAGGCAGTCTTTCTTCAGCTGCCGCCGAAAAGCGAAACGCGCACGCTGGGACGGCGAGGCGGGAGATCCTGGCCGTTTGTTGCCGATAAGGCCCCTTTTGATGAACATCCCTCCAGAGGAGGTCAACCCGCGGAGTGCTAGCAGGGCGAGCCAAGGAAAACTGACGACGAAGCAAGGCGGTCGAGAATTTCCGCTTACCGTTGGACGCCGCGATCTCCCGTCGCCGGGGGTCGTGCTGGCGATCTCGGACTAG
>JBGQLF010000122.1:0-12167 GCA_041499985.1 Gemmataceae bacterium | reverse complement strand
CGCACGTTGGGCTCTGGACGGAGAGGAGGGCTGGGACGGATAAGGCGCAATCGGATGGTGAAGGAGGAACCGGAACAGGGCGCCTTGATTTCGGCGCGCCGCCACAGCCTTTGCTTTTCCTATCTGAAGAGACTGCGGGAAAAACTCTCGATTGCGGCAAAAACCACTGGAGAAGTGCGCATCAAAGTCGCTGAACTTGCTACACGGGCCTGGGTCGCCGATCGGTGCAACCCCGATCCCAGCAATCCGGAAGAAGTCGGGTCGCAACCCACAGACTGATGAGGCGAGCGGAGAAAGGAATTAAGAGTGCCAGAGAGGATGGGGACTGGCTCGAAATGGATGCGTGCCCGTCCCCATTCTTCGAGGCATTCTACCAAGTCAAGATCTTAATCGAGCTTGAGGTCTATCGGCGCGCCGCCCTTCACTTCCACGGTCAGCGGAGATTTATCCAGATTGCCGTATTTCTTCAGGATTTCCTCGAGATCGGCGGGCGGCCTTGCGGTGGCGGGAGCTGCTGTCTTCTTCTGCTTCTTCATCTTCGCCATCTCTTCCTTGTCAACAGGATCGACGAAGGGTTCCCGAGGACGCGAGACCCAGACCTTATGGGTGCCGACCACAGCCCCCCTACTGCCCGTCTTGAAGACCGTCAAATCGTACTTGCCGTTGTCATCCGTCTCGCCAATGCTCACGCCAGTTTTTGTAGCGGCCTCTGGCACAAACGAGACGACGAGACCGGGAACGGCCTGGCCGTTGTGCGTAACTGTGCCAGATACGGAGACAACTTTTTCCGATCCGCCACATCCTGGGCTGCTCAGGAAGCCTACGGTGACGAGTAAGGCAAGGGGAAAAGGACGGGAAATGTTCCTGTGTATTCGCATGGCTGAACTCCTTCGAGGGAGCGGAATGAAAAAGCGAAGTCCGCCTGAAGGGCGGACTTCGCGCCTGAGCCGAAACTCTCAACGGTTACCAATCCGATCCGGCTACCGCACCGGAATTGGGGATGCACACTGCCAACCAGGTAGCCTTGCTAATGTTGTTGCTAACACTTCTTACGCTCCCATCCCCCAAACCAACCTGCATCGCGGAATGTGGGGAATTCAGAACGAAAAGATTGCAGCGATTCACGCTAGCATTGACATCGAATAGATAGTTCGGGTTGGCGGTCGGGTTGGCGGGTTTGTAATTAGCGCTCCAGTCGTAATAGTCCGTTCTGAGGCAGGAACCAGAAGGTGTTCCGGGTGGAGTACTGGGATTGCCAGTCTGATTAATACTTTCCCAGCCACTGGTCCACCAGCCGAAGGCGGCCCACTGAGCTCCATCGCCGTGATCGGGGTATATCCATCCCCAAACCGGACCAATGGTCGATTGACCGGCGCTGCTGTAGCCGAGGCCGATCGCAGTGTTGCAATTCTGGATACGTTCTCCAATCATGACGGTGTTAGAAGTCCCATTCGGCATGGATGATACGATGCTGCCCTGTTTTCTGGGCTCGAAAACCATCACGTTGCCGCAATAATTCGCCGATGCGTACCCCCCGTTTACCGAGCCGCCGTGAAGCTGCAGGCCATCGGTAGTGGAGCCATCCGAGGGACAGAGGAAGAGCTTCACGCGACTGGAGATCAGGTTATCGTAGGCATTGAAGTAGACGCTCTTTGCGTCGTTGGTAGACACATTGCCCAAAGCGGAAAACTGGTTGAAAAGGTTTTGTTGCTCGACGTACGGGAGCAGATGCAGCAGCCACGGACCCGTGGCGCCATCAGGCGAAGTCAGGCTACCACCATTGGTCGCGGGCGGGTAGCCGTTATTCCTGTAGGTGGGGCCCCAGGAACCGATCGGCGGCACCTTGTTGAACGTGTCCGCGAAAGTGTGGACCCCCAAAGCAATTTGTTTTATGTTGTTGGCGCACTGGATGCGCGCGGCCGCTTCGCGCACCTTCTGCACAGCAGGCAGCAACAGACCGATTAGAACTGCAATGATGGCAATCACCACCAGCAATTCGATCAGCGTGAAGCCGGAACGTCGTAAAGCTCTCATGGTCTTCCTCCGGGTCAGCGGACTTGCGATGCACAAAACAACGTTGTTGATGGCATAATTCCGAGCAGACGCCTTGTCCAAGGCTGGCAGCGGCACGAACCCGAGAGTTCGGCTGAGCCCCCCTCGGTTCGCGACCACCCAGGTCGCACCGAAAGTGCCAACCTCTGAATTGTGTGGTCTGCCGTAGGCGGACCATACGAAGCTGAAAGTATCACGGATTCGGTATCGTACCGCCAGCGCGCTAGCCCGGCAACACTTTACAGATGAAAAAAAAAAGACAGCTGACTTAGGCGAACAAGCTCTCGTCCGCGAAAACTTGTTGGCAGACCGCACGCCAGCGGTTATCCTCAACTGGTTTTCTGAGGCCGTCGCCCGATCTGCGGCAGGAAGTGACCCATGAAAACATCCCTGAATCGTCGCGAGTTTATGCGCCAAACCGCGGCCCTCAGCGGCGCGCTGGCGGCCAGCTACCATGTCCATCCCGCACCAGCCGCCCCGTCCTCCTCAGCCAACGAAAAACTGAGGCTGGCCGCCATCGGCACGATGAACCGCGCTGGGGCCAACCTCGCCGCTGTGGCGGGGGAGAACATCGTGGCCCTGTGCGATGTCGATGAGAATCTGCTCGCTAAGGCGGCCGCGAAGTATCCCAGCGCACGCAAGTACCGGGATTTCCGCGTCATGCTCGAAAAGGAAGCCGACAAAATCGACGCGGTGCTGGTCGCCACCCCCGATCACACGCATGCACCGGCGGGCGCCATGGCACTTCGGTTGAAGAAACATCTTTATTGCGAAAAGCCGCTCACGCATACGGTTTTCGAGGCGCGCACCCTGGCGGACCTGGCCCGCACTCAGAAGCTGGTCACGCAGATGGGGACACAGATCCACGCCGACGACAACTATCGCCGAGTGGTCGAGCTGATCCAAACCGGCGCCGTCGGGGCGGTGCGCGAAGTCCACGTCTGGGTTCCTCAGAGTTACGGGGGCGCCCGCTTCAATACGGACGAGCCGGCGCCGGGGCATCTCGACTGGGACTTGTGGCTTGGCCCAGCCGCGGCGCGTCCTTATTCCAGGGGCGTCCATCCCTTTCGTTGGCGGCGGTTTTGGGAGTACGGCACGGGCGGCCTTGGGGATTTTGGCTGCCATTATATGGATCTGGCCCATTGGGCCCTGAAGCTCCGGCACCCGACCACGATCGCTGCCGAGGGGCCCCCGCTCGATCCGGTCGGCACGCCGGCCTGGCTCATTGTCCGCTACGATTACTCGGCGCGCGGCGAGCTGCCCCCGGTGCAGTTGACGTGGTACGACGGTGGCCGCCGCCCTGAACTCCTGGCTCAGCTGCGTGATAAGGAGGGCAAGCCCCTGGCGTGGCGCGCCGGGCAGCTCTTTGTCGGCGAACACGGCATGCTGCTTTCAGACTATACGCGGCACGTCTTGCTGCCTGTGGAGAAGTTTGCCGACTTCAAGCCTCCTGCGCCTTTTATCCCGGCGTCGATCGGCCACCATCAGGAATGGCTTCAGGCGATCCGGTCCGGCGGGACGACGACGTGCAACTTTGACTACTCCGGCGCCCTGGCGGAAGCGGCCCTGTTGGGCAATGTGGCTTATCGCAGCGGGAAGAGGATCACGTGGGACGCTGAGAAGCTAAGAGTTACGAACGCACCGGAAGCCCAGCAGTTCGTCCACAAGGAATACCGAAAAGGTTGGACCTTGTAACCCAGCAGGCCCCCGTTGTGGAGGCGCAGGAGGCTTGAAGTCGGCAAAATTGGGGTAAACCCAACATTGACACTGGTCGCCTCGCATCCCGGCAGCAGAGCAATGTGCTTGTAGAAGCGCACCGCACGTTCATGAAACGGCCGATCGGCCGTCACCAAGCGGGCATTCAGCTCTCGGGCTGCGGCAAGGTACATGCAGTCCTGCAACGTGTGCTTGATCTCAACCGAAAGCTTCACTGCCTCGTGGAGCAGTTCAGCCTCCGGAATCAAAGAGATGGTAGCCTGATCGAGACTCCGAACATCGCCAACAGGATCCCCTTTCTCGCTACCGCTATACAGAGTTTGGATCGCATGGCTCGGAACCCCAGGTTGATGGCCGTGGTTGCGCAAGACGGCGCGAGTATACCAGAATCCGCGGGGGAAGAAAATCAGGCCGATCAGTCTGTGTTCTTTGAGTCTTTGCGGTTCCATTCTGCTTCTGCTCCTGTTCATGACGGGTAGAATGGCAGTGTCGGCCGATTACATCGATGGCGAATCCGCGAGGTCTTGCCATGCCTTCACCATTTCCGGGGATGGACCCGTACATCGAAGTCAGCCACCTGTGGGAAGATTTCCACAACAATCTTGTCAGCGATATCCAGAGAATGCTTTCGGAAGTCCTGCCGGATCGCTACGTGGTGCGCGCCGGAGAGCGCTCCTACGTCGCCCTGGCTTATGCGGACGACGAGGAGGACGAGCGTTCTTTCCTGCCCGATGTCGCGGTTGCTTCGAGCCGCGATTCCCCGAAAACCCCGCGAAAAGCCAAGGACTCCGCCAACACCTCGGCCGTAAAGTCCAAGCCGGGCGCCATCCTGATGCAGGCCCTGGTAAGGGCGGAATTCCGCGAGGCATTCTTGGAGATTCGCCAGGTAGACCCCGAACACAAACTGGTGACCGGCATTGAAGTCCTCTCCCCTTCGAACAAGCGCCCCAGTACCAAGGGCTGGCGGCTGTACTACCGAAAACGTCAGGCGTACCTGAGCGGCTATGCAAACCTCGTGGAGATCGACCTGCTGCGTCGCGGCCGGCGCATGCCCATGGTGAGTCCGTGGCCGGACAGCCCCTATTACCTGCTGGCGAGCTACAAAAAGCGGCCGAGCCGCTGTTTTGTGTGGCCGGCGTATTTCACCGAGCCGTTGCCGCCGCTTACCATCCCGCTTGCCCCGCCCGATCCCGACATCACCTTGGCCCTCCAGCCGCTCGTCGATGCCATCTATGCCCGCTCGCGCTACGGCCGCGACATCGACTACCGCCGGCCGCTGACGCCGCCGTTGAGCGCGGCCGAGCAGGCATGGCTGGAAGAACGACTGCGGGAACAACAAACGAAAACCTAAATAGCCATCTGAGAAATCGCACTGTTTGTGGGACACGATTCCGATCGTGTCGGCACAACCCCGACACGATCGGAATCGTGTCCCACAGCCAAATCAGGCACGGCGATGGAATTCACCCTCACTCATCACTCGGTTTCGGCAACTGCAACAACTTTGGCCCACGGGTCTGTGGGCGCGAAACCAGCGCGTTGCTTTCGCCAGCGGCGACGGTATGCTAGGCCGCAAGTCAAGGCTTGGACGTGGTTGATTCACCCTGATGAGGTATCGCACCGATGAAGACGACAGCGAAGAAGCTGACCCGGACCATTCTCGTACTGTTGGCGGCCTTGCTGCTCCAAGCCGGCTCCAGTGTTCGTGTTCGTGCCGCAGACCCGGCAACCCCAGAGCGGCATCTGCTCTATGTTGCCGCACCGGGCATCCGCAATTACCTGGAGTTCGGCGGCGCCGGGATTCTGGTCTTCGACATGGGCCGCGATCACGCCCTGGTCAAGCGCATCGAAACGCCGGCCAGCCAGCTGAGCCAGCCGGAGAACATCAAGGGGATCTGTGCCAGCGCCGCGACGGGCAAGCTCTACTTCAGCACGCCCACAAAGCTGTATTGCCTCGATCTACTCACGGAAAAGACACTCTGGCAGAAGGCGCTTCCCGGCGGCTGCGATCGCATGGCCATGACGCCGGATGGCAAGAGGTTGTATGTGCCCTCCTTTGAAGGCCCCCATTGGAACATTGTGGACGGCGCCACGGGCGATGTCGTCACTCAGGTGGAGCCCAAGAGTGGCGCGCACAACACCGTGTGCAGCCTTGATGGTACGCGCGCCTACCTGGCAGGGCTGCGCTCTCCCCTCCTGACCGTCGTGGACCCGCGGACGCAGCAAGTGGTTCAGACGGTTGGTCCGTTCAGTGCCCCGATTCGCCCCTTCACGGTCAACGCGGCCAACACGCTGTGCTTCGTCAATGTCAATGGCTTGCTGGGCTTCGAGATCGGCGACCTCAAAACGGGCAAGATGCTACACCGCGTCGAGGTGCAAGACGTCCCCAAAGGAGCGCCCAAGCGTCACGGCTGCCCCAGTCACGGCGTTGGCCTGACCCCCGACGAGAAGGAGATCTGGGTGTGTGACGCCTTCAATAGCCGGGTCCATGTCTTCGATGCCACGCTCATGCCGCCCCGGCAGTTCGCCAGCGTCGCGCTGCGGGAACAACCGGGCTGGGTCACCTTCAGTCTCGACGGCCGGTTCGCCTATCCGTCCACGGGCGAGGTCGTGGACACGAAGACGAAGGCGATCCTGACTGCCCTCCAGGATGAAAAGGGCCGGCAAGTCCATAGCGAAAAGCTGGTCGAGATCGTCTTCCAGGACGGGAAGCCGGTTCGGAACGGCGATCAGTTCGGCGTCGGACGCGCCAAGTAGTCGTCAATCGGTTGCAATCAGCCGATCGAAATCCTCACGTGTGATATTCCCTCCGGTCAGTATGACGCAGACCGGATCTTCCAGCTCGCTCTGGTGTGCGTGCACAAAGGCGAGAGTGATCGCGCTAGACGGCTCCACGATCAGCGCCTGCTGGGCATACAACTCGCGCATGGCGGTGCGGATGTCCGGATCGTGTACCAGGTGGATGCCAATCCCCAGAGTCGCGATGCGTTGCTGCACCTTGGGATGCGGGTCTTCCAGCATCAGGCCGTCGGCAATGGTGCGCGCGCGCTCATGACTGAAGGCAGCATAGGTCGGGTAGTTGTACGCTTCGCAGCCGAACAGCTTCACGGACGCCTGCTGCTGGAGCAGGTACTCGGTTAAGCCCATGAGCAATCCGCCGCCGCCCACTGGGAATACAAGCGATCTGCAAAGGGGCATATCCCGGAGAATCTGCTCGGCAATGGCCTGGTAGCCATCGGTCCAGTGCGGATCGAGGTGCGGATGCACGAAATAGCCGCCACGTTCCTCGGCGACCTGCGTGGCCCGGCGTAACAACTCGCTGCCGCCCCCGGCGATCTTGATCAACTCCGCGCCCAGGGCTTGCAATTTCTCGTCCTTGGCTCGCGAAATGGTTTGCGGCACGATGCCGACCATGGTGAAGCCGAAGGCCTTGGCGCCCCAGGCAGCCCCAAGAGCCGTGTTGCCCATCGACGGCACCACCAGCGGCTGGGTTCGGCCTTCCCGGCGGAGGTAGTCGAGCAAGTGCACGGTACCGTGAGCTTTGAACGACCCGGCGGGGGCCAGGAATTCGCACTTGGCGTAGACCTGGCGCTGCGGAAAAAGATTGCTGAGCCGGATGAGCGGGGTATGGACAGGGGACAGCATGAGGGATCATCCTTCTGGCACAAAGAGCGGGAGGGTGGATCGGGTTGGCTCGGTCCACCACCTGGTCTGCGGTTGGGAACGGCACCAAGGCCGAAGCTCACCGCCCTTAGAGGCTGTAGCAGAATGTGGGGGCAAGTTTGCAACAACTTGCCCAATCGACCGGGCAAGTTGCAAACTTGCCCCCACATTTTGTTAGAGCCTTTTACTCAATGCCGAGTAGTCTAACGTGCGGCTGTGGCGAGCAAAAAGGCAAAACCGATGCCCCACGCAGGTCCCCGCTGGCGGGGTCCTTTCTCTCGGCGAGAAAGGATCTCCCGGCACCGCGTGTGACAAGGCACTGTCAGCGCCCCTGGACCAACCAGGGGATGCGGGAACCGCCCGAAAATCGGACAGCACTACCGAACTTTCCGACGTTCTGTTCTGCGTGGCGGTGCCAGCCAATTCTCCGCAATTCCATAAACCTAGTTTCGACAATGACTTAGAATCATTTTCCACGATTCGTCCGCACCTGGCACACGCATTGCTGAATCTTGCATCACGCCGACAGCCGGGGGATCTAGCTTCCGTTCCCAGCTAAGGTAACATCTCGGTCGGTGTCGACAAACCATCGGGTCTCAAGAAGTTAAGAATCGTGTCTCCAATGTCGCAGCGCGCACTTGACAACGACGAATTCGCGGCCGATGTTTCTGTCAGAGCATACTTGTACCGTCGGCTTATAGCCATTACGTTCCTGGATGCACTTGTTGAAGAGCTCGACGGCGTCTCGAATCCGCATGGTTCCCTGCGACCTTGCAGGTCCAACTTGAGGCCCATCTCGCCGATCGTGGAAGCGATCCCAAGCAGTCATCCAGTAGACAAGGGCGGACGAGGACTCTCTAGATCGTTGCAACAATGTACCAACCAACTCTTTGTTCCTTGCTCTTATGGAAGGGAGTCGAACCATGTTCGCTCTGATCGTCCAACCCGCACAACAGAGTGTGATTGCCGTCTTTGCGACGCGGCGGGAAGCAGAAGAGGCCGTCCGCGATCTGGACGTGGGGAGCTTCCCCCTTCGCCAGGTTTCGATGGTGTCCGGGGCTCGAGAGAAGAAAGGGTTGATCGTAACGGGATCCCTATCCCGCGCGTTGTTCGATAGCATTGAGGAGGTTCTGCGCGGGGCCGGAGCAGGCGGATTCCTGAGAGGCTTGATGGCTTGGGGAGTTACCGGCGACGAGGTTTCGAAGTGCGAAGAGCTAGTGCGCGCGGGGAGAACCCTGCTGATCTGTCACGGCAGTGTCCAACAGGCGGCGAACGCCCATCGCATCCTGCGGGCGAACGGGGAAACGGCCTTGCAGATTCATGGTTGCCAGCCGGCGGAAGCGCCTCTTGGTTCGCATTCCCCTTGGACGCGCTTGCCGGCGCGCGATGGGGTTCTTGTTCGCGAGAACGGCCCCCGTTGGCCCGAGCGTGAAAACTCTTGGTAAGATCGGAAGGCTGCCGCGCCTTGCGGCCAGTGGCCTTTGAAGGCAGACGCATCAGGATGCTACCTATGGCAAGAACGCTTTGCTCCACGCGACCTTTTGGGACTTCCATCGCCTGGACCGAATCCTGGATCGCGGGTTATCTACGCGAGATCGGCACCACACCGCTTCTGAGTGCCCACGAAGAGAGAGAGTTGGCGCAGCGCGTTCAAGAGGGCGACTATGCAGCCCGCGACCATTTGGTGCGGGCCAATCTGCGACTCGTCGTGCACCTGGCTCGTCCTTACATGGCTCCGGGACTGAGCTTCCAAGATCTCGTCGCGGAGGGAAACCTCGGGTTGCTGCGCGCCGTGGAACGCTTTGACCCCACGATGGGCACGCGTTTCAGCACGTATGCCAGCTACTGGATCAAGCAGTCGATTCGACGCTCGATCTACAACTGGGGCCGGCCGATTCGGCTTCCCTCCTACCTGCATGAGTTGATGATCAAGTGGCACCGGGCGACGGTGGAATTGCAGGAGCGAATTGGCCGAGTTCCGATTGAGGATGAAGTCGCCCACTTGCTGAAGCTATCCAAGGAGAAGTTTCTGCTCATCCGGAAAGCCCTCCGAGTACAGCACGTGACCTCTGGGCTCCAGCGCGACGAGGACCAGGATTCGCTCCAGGAGCAGCTTCCCGATCACCGCACCCGTTCGCCCGAAAGGGATCTCGACGAAGCCGAACAGCTTCAGCTCGCCCTGGCTTATCTGCACCAGCTGGATTCGCGCGAGTCGGCCGTGTTACGCATGCGCTTCGGTCTCGAGGGGAATGAGCCGATGACTCTCATCGACATCGGCATCCACATGGGAGTGACGCGCGAACGGGTTCGACAGATCGAACAGAGGGCCTTGCGGAAACTACGGGAGATTATGCAGGCGAATTGAGCTAATAGACGATCCCTCACCTCCACTTCGCGCTGGCTCACTTCGTGCCGGGCGCTTCCGGGAGCGGTGTGGCATCCCATATCTTCACATCCGCCGATACTTCCGTGCCCGGCGCCAGGAACCCCTCGTTATTTGCGAAGAACGCAGCCAGGCGCCGGCCATCCGGGCTAAACGCTACGTGGCTGATGAGACCTGTATGGCGAGCCAGGGCAGCAACTGCCTGCCCCGTGGTCAGGTCCCATAGCATCACTCCTCCACCTCTGGTTAGTGCCTCGCGGGAGGATATTGCCGAAGGTGGGACTCGAACCCACACGTTCTTGCGAACACTGGATTTTGAGTCCAGCGCGTCTGCCAATTCCGCCACTTCGGCGTGGTAATGTCGTAATCGTATTGGATTCTTATTCTCTTAGCTTTCCGTCGCTCCTGCCTGGTCTTCTCTTGTTGTGCTTGTGTTGCCGTCATGGGGCACCGAACACCAGCAAATGGTCAGCAACTGTCAGCAAGCATCGACTAATGTCAGCAGGATGAATTATAGGAAAGAAGCCACGAGCTGCCAATCGGATTAGCCGGTTGCAGCCTTGCTTCATGGACCGTCGTGTTGTCTAATCCGGGCATGGCGATGCCGCGGGAACACGCCCTGGCTCTCGGCATGGCTGCTCTCACCACGCGGGGCCTGCGTGGATGGGGGACGTCCTGGATCGTCCGAACCATGACGATCTGCAACACAGAATCGCCCGAACTTGCCCGGGAGTGGGTAACGTTACTGGCGGGGCTGCCTGACGTCGAGACCGCCCGCGAAGCCGCTGCATCAGAGCGAAGATCGGCTGTAACTGCTTGAACTTCGCCGCCGTTGTGCCATAATCCGTCTTCTCTCCTTTTGCCGTAAGAGGGCACAACCGGGGGACAAGGGAAACTACAAACATGCGCAAGGGAAAAATCGGGTTGGGGTTGTTCGTGGTGGTTTGCTGCGTCGCGGCGGGCGCCTGGCCAGCTGCCGCGGCCCATTGGCCGCGCTTCCGTGGGATCAACGGTACCGGGGTAGCTCAAGATAAGGACATACCCATTCAGTGGACGAACACCACCGGTGTACTTTGGAAGACCGCCCTCCCCGGCACGGGGAACTCCTCGCCCATCGTCTGGGGCGAGCGCCTGTTTGTGCAGTCCGCCGCAGCCAACGGCAAGGAACGCCTGCTGCTGTGCCTCAACGTGACCGATGGCAAACTCCTCTGGTCCCGATCGGTCCCGGGCGGCCCCGCCAAGATCCACGCCAAGAGCAGCCTCGCCAGCTCCACCCCCGCCACCGATGGCGAGCGCGTTTACACCTTGTTCTGGGACGGCAGTGATGTGACCATGGCGGCGTATGACTTCAAGGGCAACCCGGTCTGGCAGCGCGAGCTGGGTAGCTTTATCAGCCAGCACGGTTTCGGCGCGTCGCCTGTCGTCTATGACGATAAAGTGTTCTTCGCCAATGACCAGGATGACACCGCGGCCCTGCTCGCCCTGGAGGCCAAGACGGGAAAGACCATTTGGCAGGTGCCCCGCCGTGCCTTCCGCGCCTGCTATTCCTCGCCGTTCCTGCTGGAAAGGCCGGGTGAAGCACCCGAATTGATCGTGGCCAGCACGGCCGGCGTCACCAGCTATAATCCCCAGAACGGCTCCGAGAATTGGAACTGCAACTGGAATTTCGTGGGCATGCCGCTGCGGACCGTCGCTTCGCCCATCTATAGCCAGGGGCTGATCCTGGCGAGCAGCGGCGACGGCAATGGCGCCCGGCACATGATGGCCGTTCGGGTGGGCGGTAAAGGCGATGTCAGCAAAACTCACATGGCCTGGGAACACAAGCGCACCTTCCCCTATGTCCCGGGCATGCTGACGGCGGGAGAGTACCTCTACTACGTGAACGATTTCGGGTTGGCCGGCTGCCACGTCCTCAAGACCGGCGAAAGCGTTTGGAGCGAGCCGGTGCGTCTGGGCGGCGACATCAAGGCCTGCCCTCTCCTCATCGACGGCAAGATTTACGCGATCAACGAACTGGGAACCGTCTATGTGTTCGCGGCCGAGCCGACTTTCAAGCTGCTGGCCAAGAACACCCTCGGCGAGAGCGTGATCGCCACCCCAGCCGTCGCCGACAACCGGTTGTTCATCCGCGGCGACAGCCATCTGTTCTGCATCGGCAAGCCGGCGGCGAAGTGAGTGGTCTTTAGTGCGAGGACAAATGAGGTGTTATTCAACGTAGCCACAAGCGTCCTCTGTTACCGGACATAACCTTTTGCACAACAATTGGCCACGAGGTTTTGCACAAGCGCTATTGTACATAGGAATTGGCAATGAGGTCTTGCACAGGCGTCACTTGTTCACTTGGCCGAGATGT
>JBGQLF010000121.1:0-12168 GCA_041499985.1 Gemmataceae bacterium | reverse complement strand
TGAACCGAGTGCGGGGTCGTGTGTAAGAACCGGAGCTGCTCGAGTTCTTTCAGTCTTTCCGTCCGTGCCCCGGAGGTAGGGGCATCGAAGGAAAGCACTCCGGCAGCCTCCCGAAATCAGCGTATGAGCACTGTACTGTACCGGGGATCGGTCTGTCTTCACCCTGAAAGGGTGGGACAACACAGCCCAGGGTCGCGCAGCGCACCCTGGGGACGCAGCCGCCAGCCCCACCTCCACCCTGAAAGGGTGGGACAAGCGTTCGACCCGGGGTTGTGCCACCCTTTCAGGGTGGACCGGCGGGAGGAGACTCGGGTTCCCAGGGTGCGCTGCGCGACCCTGGGCTGTGTTGTCCCACCCTTTCAGGGTGAAGACAGCGAATCTCCGTCACTGTTGATACGCGTACGGTCTTTTGGAACCCCACGTACACGAACCGTTAGGGCATCCCGCTGGAGGCAGTCCCATTCCACAAGCTGCTAGGCGTTGGCAAGCCCGGAGACGGAACCGTTCCGCAACGTATTCGTTCCACCCCATTCGAGGACCTCCACATCCATGTTCGTTCAACTCAAGAGTGATTTTCTCGGCCAAAAGGCCGGCGCTCGTGTCGACGTCGCCGACGATCACGGCCAAACCTTGATCACCTCGGGAGTCGCCGAAGCCGTCCACGGCGATCCGCTCGGTCCCCTCGTCGCCAAGACGATGGAAACGATGCTCGATAACCTGACCCGGTCGCTCGACCAGGCGATCACGACCGCCTTGAAGCAATTTGCCGATGCCCAGGGCCAGTCCCGGCGGCAGGCCGTGCCGCTCATCTTCGGCGAGGGCAACTCCGGCGATCCGAAAAAGAACTTCGGCGATTGGGCCTACGCGGTGGCGCGCGGCGATCGCCAATATCTCGAAAAGCACTACGGCAGCCAGTTCGTTGCCTGGCAAGCCAAGGCCGCGCTCGGCGACGCTTCGGGCGTCACCGGCGGCTATACCGTCCCTCCCGACTTCTACGATAAGCTGCTGCAAATCGCGGCGGAAGATGCCCTCATCCGTCCGGCTGCCTTTGTGCAGCCGATGGCCTCGGCGACCCTCCAGTTTCCCTACCTGGACATCACCACGGCCCAAAGTGCGGGGACGTCGCCGTTCTTTGGCGGCGTGATCATGAACTGGACCGCAGAAGCGCAGACCCGCACGGAAACGGAGCCGCAATTCAAGCAGATGGAGCTCAAGGCGCAGGAGCTTTCGGGCTACTCGGTCAGCTCCAACATCCTCCTCCAGGATGCCGCCTTCGGCCTGGAGAAGTTCCTCTACCAACTCTTTGGCAAGGCGATCGGTTGGTACGAAGACTATGCCTTCATCCAGGGCAACGGGGTCGGCAAGCCCCTGGGCATTCTCAAGGCCGGCGCCACGATTGCCACCGGAGGCACCAGCGGGGCCCGCGACAATGCCAACCAGGTCAGCTACAACGATGTCGCGACGGTGTTCTCGAAGCTCTTGCCGGCCAGCTGGAACAAAGCCTTCTGGACGTTCAGTCCCACCGTGATTCCCCAGTTGCTCCAGCTCAAAGACGGTGCCAGCCGGGCGATCTTCATCAGCATCGATCAAGGTGCGGTCAAGAAGCCGATCTGGAAGCTGCTGGGCCTGCCGGCTTACGCGACGGAGAAGAACCCCGCCCTGGGCACCAAGGGCGACCTGATGCTGATCGACCCGAGCTTCTACGTGATCGGCGATCGCATGAGCCTCGAAATCGCCGCCAGCGAACACGTCAACTTCCTCAAGAACCAGATGACCTGGCGTGTGGTCGAACGGGTCGATGGCCGGCCCTGGCTCGATAGCGCCATCACCCTGCAAGACGCCACAAGCACCGTGTCGCCGTTTGTGGTACTCAACTAAGGGATTGCAGATTGCGGATTGCGGATTGCGGATTGGCTGCTTCCGGAATCCGCAATCCGCGATCCGCAATCCGAAATCATTCACAGGAGACCAACCATGCCCTTTGCTTTGGAACAGCTGACGCAAGGATTGAGTGTGGCCGATGTACTCAACCAGCAAAGCGTGAACAATGCCAGTATCAATTCCACCGGCATCGACATGTCCAAGTTTCATCGGGTCCTCTTCGCCGTGCAGGCGGCGTCCCTCGGCTCTGCCGGCACGCTCGATGGCCGGCTTCAGAGCGCGGCCAACGCCAACTTCAACGCCGGCGTGCACAATATCGCCAACAGCAACCTGGCCCAGATCACCGCCAACAACGCGGTGGCCACCATCGAAGTGCGTGATGACCAGGTTGCCGCCACCGACCGCTACGTACGGCTGAACCTCACCGGAGGCGGCAATGCCATCACGGTAGGCGCCATCGGCTATGGTGGCGAAGCCGAACTGCGCCCGGCCAACAAAAATGATGTCAATAACACCTTCTTGTCCCAAAGGGTGGTCGTCTCGTGACAGAAGACAGAAGACAGAGGACAGCGGACAGAGCCACAGCGACCCGAGGCTGTCTTCTGTCTTCTGTCTTCTGACCTCTGTCTTCTGACCTCTGTCCTCTGACCTCTGTCTTCTGTCCGCTGTCTTCTGTGGCTCTTCTTCAACGGGTGGTCGTCTCGTGAGTAATGTCTTTATCGCGGTGCCCCACTATCAGCAGCTGACTCCCCAGGCTCTCCCGGGCCTGATTCTGGCGACGCAGCAGCACCGCTATTCCATCAACACCGAGGGCGGGAGCCTTCTCGCCCTCATGTTCAACAAACTCTGGTGCAAGGCGCTGAACGGGCGCCGCGAAGGCGTGACCCACTTCGCCATGCACCATGCGGATATCGCCGCGGCCCCCGGCTGGGTGGATACGCTCCTGGACGAGAAGGAACGCGTGGGCGCCGATGTCCTCTCCGTGGTGATCCCCATCAAGGATATGCGGGGCTTGACCAGTACGGGCTGGCAGGACCCGCAGACACGCATCATCACGCGCTGGACCATGCGGGAAGTGCTGCGCTTTCCCGAAACCTTCGATGCCGCCGGGGTGGGCAAACCGGATCAGTGGCTCATGGTCAACACGGGCCTGTGGATCTGTGACCTTCGGGACCCCTGGGTCGAAGAGGTTTGCTTCAACATCGTGGACGCCACTGGCTACGACACGCAGGGCCAGTTCTATCCTCGTTGCATCCCCGAAGATTGGAATTTCTCCGGCTGGTGTGCGCGGCGTGGGTTAAGAGTCTTTGCCACGCGCAAAGTACCTGTCGGCCACCACGGCAACGTGGAGTTTCGCAACGATCGTGCCTGGGGCGAATGGGATCAGGACCAGGGTGATCAGATCACGTAAACCTTTTGGCGAGCGGGGAGTGTGAACCCCCTGATGAAGTCGCCGTATCAAGGAGTTCACACCCCCTCGCCGGAAGGTTAGAGATCCCGGACACAATGTGGGAGCAAGTTTGTAACTTGCTCGCTACTGGCAAGTTACAAACTTGCCGCCACAATTCGCTCCGGGATCTCCTAGGGATTCCTATGAACAACTTACCCGATCTGCGTTCTAATCTGGGCACCTGGGCCATTCCGGATTGCTGGCTCCCGGCTGTGGCGGCGCTGTTGCGCCAGCAGTGGCACACCGAAGATTACGATCCTCAGTTCCAGGGCCAGTATCTCCAGACCACCTACTTCGACACGCCTGACTTCGACTTGCGCCGGGCACGCCGGAAGGGGGACCAGTACCTGACGCTGCGTCTCCGCTGCTATCGCACGGGCTCGGCGGCCGGAGGCGACTCTCCCGAGGAGACGTATGCTCTCTCGGCCAAGACGGAGAGCGAGAAGTTTCGGCAAGAGATCGGTGCGGGCGCTGCCCGGTGGATTCTGGACGGCAGCCCATCCTGGCTGGATCTCTTGCCGGCCAACCTCCAGGCCCGCCTCCTCGCTTTGGCCGAGGAAGCGGACCTCCAGCCGGTGGTCACGGTCTGTGCCCGGCGCTATGCTGTCGAGAACGACCAGGAACGCCTGACCCTGGACGTGGCTATCCAGACCGACACCGGCAAGCGCTTACCCTACTCCGTTCTGGAGTTCAAAAGTGCGGACGCCGACCAGCCGCCTCCGGATCTGGTGCAGCGGCTACGTCTGCGGCCGATCAAGCTGTCCAAGTTCCTCTGGGCTACGAGAGTCTAACATGCAGCGCCACGTCACCATCGGGCTGCTGGTCGTCACCACGCTCATCCTGGTCGTCTACGACTTGTGCGTGGTCCTGACCGGCAGTTCCAAAGACACCATCAGTTACACCATCCTGTCTCTGTCCAGGCAGATGCCTCTTCTGCCGTTCCTGCTTGGCATGCTGGTGGGCCATTTGCTCTGGCCCCAGGAGGAGTGAGAGATGGCAGACCTCATCACCAATGCGCGGGCCAAGGTCAACTTGCCCAACACCACCACGGACAATGACAACACGATCAACACGCTGATCAGTGCCTGCTCCAAAGCGGTCCAGCGGTACTGTCGCCGGGACTTCACGGCAACCAGCTACGATGAGCTGTACAGCGGCAATGGCCAGCGCCGGCTGGTGCTCCGCGAGTACCCCCTTTTGTCGGTCGAGTCGGTGCGCTATCGGCCGGTTACTGTGCTCAAGATTCAGAACACGGCCACCAGCACCAACCAGCAAGCACGGGTCACCGTGACGGCGACCGGTTTGCAATTGCTGCGGGTGGCCAGTGGCGTCAAGGCGGTCGATACCAGTGTCACCTGGGCGAGCAACCTGACGCTGACCGCGGTAGCCACGGCCGTGAACGCGCTGGGTAACGGCTGGAGTGCGCAGGTGATCGGCGATTACGCCAATTGGCCGTCCGCCGACCTGCGCACTCCCCAAGGGGCTCTGACGGCCTGGGGCCAGTTCGCCGAGCTGAAGATGCATACGTATGAACTGGCCGGCTACCAGATCGACGAGCGGCGCGGCTGGCTGCTCCGGGCCATTCCCTACACCGATCCGGAACTGTTGCATCCCGAGGACCTGATCTGGCCGGTCGGCATCAACAACTTCCGCATTCAGTACACGGCCGGCTACAACACCGTCCCCGAGGATGTGCAAGAAGCCTGTGCGCAGTGGGTGGCCAAGCTATTCTTTACGACGATGCGGGATCCGGGATTGGCTCGCCAAACCATTGAGCATTCCGGCAGCTACCTGGTGGAGAGCCTGACGGCTCATCCTCCCGGAGACCTGGCTATTCTACTCGCTCCTTACCGGCGCCAGCACATTCACACCGACCAGGGCTGAGCCATGCCATTTACTATTGAGACGAACACCACCCTGGACATCTACCGGAGCGGCAATGCTCCGCCGGCAGCGCCCGACGTGGCGGGTGTCAAGGGTCTCCTGGTTCCTGCCTACGAAGACGCTCGTGGGCATGTCAGTGTGGTCACCTCGGGTGTTGCCGATCGTTGGACCCACGTTCTGCTGGTGGACGTAAGCACCGACATCCGGGACGGCTACAGTTTCAGCAACATCGGCTCCAGTTTCGACACGATCTACATTCCGGACAAGAATGGGACACCGTTTCGCGTTCGGATGGTGGTACGCTGCTTCCGGGGCAAGCGCAATGATCAGAAGCGGGTCTACCTGGATCGAGGAACTCCGGTTTGGCCGTCGAGCGACCTGTAACCGGCTGGCGGAACCCAGACAAAAAAGCAGCTCCTTGACCAAGCCGGTCAGGGAGCTGTTCCTTTATTGGACCACCTCGTTTTCCGTCGCCGAATCCCTCATTTCCTCACGGCCCTCCGCCGCCAGGCGTAGCCGATCATGCCGAGCGCGCCGAGACCCAGCAGGGTCAGGCTGGCGGGTTCGGGAACGGGCTCGGCGCTACCTGGGAAGTCAGAACGCACTAGAACGGTCAGGAGGCCTGTAGTACCTGTAGTACCTGCAGGACCTAATAGGCCGCTAATGTCCTGGAAGTTGCCCGATTCAGGCACGGATTGCGCTTGCCCAGCCAGAGCTTCACGGAGGACAAGGTCGAATCCCGGTGCGCCATCCGAGAAGAAGGCCACGTTTACCGTAGGCGCGGCTGCCCCAACGTTTAAGCGGACGATATCGCTGGTGGTCGGCCCGAACGGGTCTGTCGGCGGTTCGGTCAGCAGGGCGTAGAACGTGCCCGGAGTCAAGCCGCTGATAAGTCCGGTGACGAGGGCCGCCTCTGGAGGACTAGCGGCAACGGCGAGAGTGTCCCCCGAGACCATTACGATAGGCGGGCCATCGGTCAAGTCGTCGAACATGATGCTCGGGACCTGCGCCTGCACCGGATTGAGGCCGCCGAGGAGCAACCCGAAAACTGCTACGAAGAACGCTGTCTGCTTCATTGATTGAACCCTCTCTGTTGAAAGACTCCGGACTGCCCTGGAACGTCCAGAGCAGTCTTGGTCGCAAAGCGGCGCTGGGCACCAAGCAACGGGACGAAGGAAAACCTGCGTGGAGCGCAGGCAGTCCGAACGCCAGTCACCATGGGCACCAAACAACTGGCCAGCTTTGGGACCGTTCAGGGGGATATGTTGTTTAGGAGAAACAGCATTTCTTGTGCCATTAGCGGCACCTGAAACCTGTGATCTCGCCTCCATTGCAGTAAGTTGAGACAGCAACGACAGTTAAGTAATCAGCCTGGACTCGAAAAAATCGGCCCCTGGCCACAGAGGTTGCGCCAGGGGGGGTGGAGTGTTAATATAAGTGTATTTAACTGTAAACATGGTTAAGCGAATGAAACACCCGCGGGCTTTGAGGTCCCGTCGCCGCCCCTCGCCAGCCCTGCACGCGAATTCCAAAATGCCTTGCGACGAAATCTCAGCGCCCCTTATTTCCCTCGTTTCCCTCGTTCCCAAACAGGAGTTTGGGAACGAGAGAAATCGACCCGTTGCCAGGGGGAGCGAAAACGTACTGCATGGCGCACCAGAAAACCTGGTATACTGAGCCCAGTTCGTTTTCCCATACCGATCGAGGTGCTCATGACCCAGGCCACGCAATCGCCCCCCTACAACTTGCCGCCGGAAGTTCTGGCCTTCGCAGCGGATCAGGACGTCACCGCCGTGTTGCCGGCGGTGCTGGAGATGACGCAGCAGCTTTTTCCAGCAGCCCTCCTGAACGTGGTGGTCGAAGACGACCCCGAGATTGCCAACGATCGGCACCTCGTCGTCCGCGTCAACGTTACCAATTTGGATGTACCCCAAGCGCTGGAAGCTCACTATCAATGGCATCGCGGGCTGTTTGCGTGCTGTCCGGCTCCGTTGGTGTGCACTTTTCGGCTCGGGTTGGAATTAACCTGATGATCGAAGGACGGGATTTCCTGGTAGCGCCCTCGCTAGGCCTCTCCGGCGAGCAAGGCGTTCAGCCTCCGGAGCACTTGGGCGACAACCGGCTCCGGGACCGAACCGATCCGAACAGCCTTCCGGGCGCGCCAGTCCAGGTTCTTCACCTGATCGGCCAGCACCACGCCTGCCACCGCGAGTCCGTCGGGCAAGGCGACCTCGAACGGGTAGCCCTTTACCTGGCCGGTGATGGGACACAGCAAGGCCAAGCTCACCCGGCCATTGTAAGCCGCCGGCGACAGGACCAAGGCCGGGCGGCGCCCCGCTTGCTCGTGGCCCGCCTGCGGATCCAGGGTGATCCAGACGGCGTCCCCCCTGTCCGGGACGTACCCGCCCTTGCGCTTCACCAGACCTCCCTTCCGACGGCCGGCCCAGTATCCCACTCACCGTGGAGGTTCTGGTCCGTCACGCCACGCAACAACTCGTCGAGCGTGAGCGGCGGCTGAGAAACGGGTTGAACGACCAGCTTCCCCTCGATGAGCGACAGTTCGACCGGGGCGTCTTCGCGGAGGCCCGCCTCGACGGCGAACGATTTGGGGATGCGCAGGGCAAGGCTGTTGCCCCACTTCTGGATGCGTGTCTTCATCGGCACCTCCTCGTATCTACGATGACGATACACGACCCTGTGAAGCAAGTCAACCGCATCGGCCGCCTCGCCGTTCAAAACGTCTTGTGACGAAATCTCAGCGCCTCCTATAATGGAGACGCCCCCAAGCAAGACCTGTCATCAACGGATTTAACAACGGCCCCGGCCAGACCCGGCACCTGCCCCTCCCTAGCCGCACAGGCCTGTACCGGACTCCAGGCCTGTGCGGTCCCGCCGGGAGCAGCCACATCGGAGTGGGGCGGTCTGAGCGTGACGGAAGGACGGGGCAAATCCGCTCACGCCAGACCGCCAATTCTCCGTTTTGAATTCCAACCACCGAGTCCAACGGCCACTCGACCATGACCATTCGTAATCGCATCGTCGCCCATGTCACGGCCCGTGCGGGAGACCTGGTCCCGCATCCGTTCAACTTCCGGCACCATCCGGAGCAGCAGCGCCAGGCCTTGACCGCCTCCTATGAGGAGATCGGCTTTGCCCGTTCCCTCCTCGGCTACCGTCTGCCAGATGGCCGTATTCAATTGATTGATGGTCATCTCCGAGCGGAAATGCATCCTGACATGCCGGTCACCGTGGAATTGCTCGACGTCACCGAGGAGGAAGCCCGGAAGCTCCTGTTGACGCTCGATCCCCTGGCGGCCCTGGCCCAGACCAATGCCGAAACCGTGCAGCGCCTCGCCGCCAGCGTGCAAACGGCCCAGCAGTCGCTCGAAACCATGTGGCAATCCCTGGCAGCCCAAAACGAACAGGTCCGCGCCAACCTGGAGAGCCAGGCCCGGCCCAAACCGGTCGCGGACATCGCGGAGCAGTTCGTCATCCTGATCCAGTGCGCCACGGAAGAAGAACAGGTGGCCTTGCTGCGCCGCTTTCGCGAGGAAGGTCTGGAATGTCGGGCACTACTGGCGTAACCGTTTAGCCGCGAGCCTCGGGCGAGCGCGCAGCCCGCGCTCGCCCGAGGCTCGCGGCTAAACTTGCGGAGATCCTCATGTCCCCCGTCACCATCTGTGTGCAAACCTCCATCGAACGCACGCCGCGCGTGCTCCAGATCGAGGGCATATTCGACCTGCCGACCGAAAAGGTCAGCCGTGTCGCCTGGCAGGTGCACCTGCCGCTGGACGAACGTCCCTGGCACATCGGCTTGCTCGTGGGGCCCTCCGGCTGTGGCAAATCGACGATCGCCCGTCATTTCTGGACCCAGGTGCTGAACACGCTCCAGGCGCAGGTCTCCTGGCCAACCGACCGGTCCATCCTCGACGCCTTTCCCGAAACGCTGTCGGCCAAGGAAATCGTCGAACTGCTGTCGTCGGTCGGCTTCAGTTCACCGCCGGCATGGCTGCGGCCGTATCACGTCCTCAGCACCGGCCAGCAGTTCCGCGTCAGCATGGCCCGCCTCCTGGCCGAATGCCCCCGCTTGGCGGTCGTCGATGAATTCACGTCCACGGTCGATCGCACGGTCGCCCAAATCGGCAGCGCCGCCCTGGCCAAGACGGTCCGCAAACGCCGGCAACAATTCATTGCCATTACCTGCCATGAAGATGTGGAACCCTGGCTCAATCCGGATTGGGTTTATCGTCCCGACAGTAACACCTTCACCTGGAGGTTGCTTCAACGACGGCCGGCCATCGCTCTCGACATCTGCCGGGTCGATCCGCCGGCGTGGCAACTTTTCAAGCCGCATCACTATCTGAGCACGAAGCTAGCTCCCGGAGCCATCTGCTTCGGTGCTTTCTGGCACGAGCGGCCGGTGGCATTCTCGGCCTGGATCCACTCGGTGAGTCATCGCCACGGCAAGCGCGAGCACCGCACCGTCACGCTGCCGGACTTCCAGGGCGCCGGCATCGGCCATGCTCTCAGCGGCCATATCGCCAGCATGTGGCGTGGCCTCGGCTACCGCGCCACCAGCACGACCACGCACCCGGCCTTCCTCGCCGCGCGCCGTAAGGATCGCAATTGGATCCTGATCCGGGCCCCGAGCTTTGCTCCGGCGCCCCACGGCCGGCTGGTCCGGCTGAAACACGCCACCACGCGGCTGACGGCTGGATTCGAATATGTTGGTCCGCCGCTGCCGTTCGCCCAAGCTTGCCGCCTCCTGGGGAAGTAACATGGCCCGGCGCCCCCCTGCGTTCGACGCTGCGAAAGCCGAGCTGCTGTTGAGTTACCTGCAAGCAGGCGCTTATGGACACGTTGCCGCCGAGGCCGCGGGCCTTGCCACCGCAACGCTGCAAGCCTGGCTCCGTCGCGGTCTGCGGAAAGGTGCCACGGAACCGTACCGGTCTTTTGCCCGGCGTTATGTCCAGATCAAGGCGACGGCCCGTTTGCAAGCCGAGTTCACGATCTTCAAGAAGGATCCCAAGTCGTGGCTCAAATGCGGCCCAGGCAAAGAAACGGCCGCTTCTCCGGGTTGGTCACGCGAAGCGCCTCCCTCCCAGGCCGCGTCCTCCAGCACTTCCGAGGATCTGTTGGCCCACCCGGTCGTCTGCAACCTGATGCAAGCTATCCTGGAAGCCCTGAAACCGTTCGCGGAAGCGCGGCTCGCCGTCGCCGCCACGATGCAGTCCCTGGCCGAGGACGCGAAGCCGGCGCCGACGCAACTGCCCCGGAGGGATGCCTCCGCCGGTTCCGAAGAGGCGTACGAGGCCTGACTTAGGGCGCGCGTCACAATCAGTTGCGGATCGATCAACCTCTGGCGACCCGCGCCCTTACCCGCCGCCGCCAGGCGTAGCCGGCCAGGCTGAGCGCACCCAGACCCAGCAGAGTGAGGCTGGACGGCTCCGGTACTCCATCTGATGCCGCCGTTATCACGAGACCGCCAATATTCAGCGGATCCCCCGTCGTCGTGTTGATCAACCGGGAGCCGAGGTCTTGCTGCGTTCCGTCCTCTTGCAGTCCATTGGCGATGACTTTTTTCATTATTTCGTCGGTTAGTCCCAGCC
The DNA here is from genome assembly GCA_041499985.1 of Gemmataceae bacterium. GTDB lineage: Bacteria > Planctomycetota > Planctomycetia > Gemmatales > Gemmataceae > JBGQLF01. The sequence continues at coordinate 1,344 of JBGQLF010000121.1, read as the reverse complement.
CCGAGAGATCGACCTCCCCGGGGTCGGGGTCGGAGGTGAAGGTGCCACTCGCATCGAAGTAGGGTATGTTCAGGCCGCGTTTTCTTGGAGTCACCGTGACCTGCAAGAGGTCGCTCACCATCCCCCCACTCTCCAAGAGCACAGCTACTCCCGATCCCGCCGTGACTGTTCCGTCTACGGAAATCGTGAACGAAAGCATCTCCGGAGTGGCCTTATCGGCCGTGACCGTTTCATTTACCTGATTGGTACCACCCTGCACGGTAGCGGTCGCCGGAGCTTCGGTGAGGTCCGTGATGGTAATCGTTCCCTGCATCTGGTCGGCGGAAGCGAATCCTGGTGCCAGGCCCCAGGCGAGCGTCACAAACAACAGTTGAAACAATGGGGTCCGAGTCGTTTTTCTTCCCCTTGGCAACGATGCACCCCTGGAAAAAATGGCCAGCTTCATGATGATCTCCTGTCCTTTTTCAGAACGCAGCCTAATTGCCCTGTATCGCGGATTATTTCCGAGTAAAACGCTTTTTAAGCGTTTGTTTGCGGACCGTCCTTGCCGCTTTTTGGCAACCCGGTCAGGGGGAACTCGCGCCCGAGACCGGTTTGCTGTGGTCGTCCCCCCAGGCGCTTGTTCCCAGGAGGTAGCAAACGCCGTACCGAAGTGCCTCCTCTGTCCCTAGCCGGCACCGTACAGGGGCGCCCCGTCCCGCGGGCTCACGCGCCAAGGCATGCCGGCCCAAGAGCTTACGTCCGCGCTGCAGGGCCGGTCCGCGCGGACGGCCGCACACCGCGTGGCGCAGGGCAACGTGTTAAGCATTCTGAACAGATCCTTGATGATCTGTTAACAAATTTACATATCAGCATGCATGTCCGGGATAGCTCTGTGGCGACGGAGTGTGCCGCGGCTGGGCCAGCCCTGGCACACTCGGATCCACCTGTCCTTATCTCAAGTCGTCAGCCGGGTAAAGGGGTCGCGGGTATGTTTGCTTCCTGATGCGCACCGCAGAAAGCCAACGGTAAGGCGAGAATAAGGCGGAAAAGCAAAAAAGGAGGGACTTTCTCCGGCTGCTGGCTGTGGCACGGACATTCCTGTCCGTGGCGGCTCGACCGGGACGCAGCCCGGCCGGACAGGAATGTCCAGCCCACGGTGCAACCATCGGCCGCGCCGGAGAAAGTGTCAAAAAGGACTCGCGACTTTCGTCGCAAGTCCTTGATAGAAGAGAAGTTGTGGTAAGCTCTCCGAGTGCGGCGCCGGGATCGTCTCAAAATACCCTTTTTTGGCGTCTGGGAGGTTGACAAATGAAACGGGAGTAAGACAACAGCTGCGTGTCAGCTGTCAAGGAAAACACGCAG
>JBGQLF010000120.1:0-12228 GCA_041499985.1 Gemmataceae bacterium | reverse complement strand
GGGCACAGATAGGTCTTGATCACGGCAGATCCCGACATGGAGGTGCCCCAAGGGGGTGGCCAGTTGGCCGGGTCAATGACCGAGAATTCGGGATGCCCGATCCTGAAGACGTTGTCCTGCTCTAGGTAGGGCAGCAGCAAGCTCGTCGCGGCGTGCCCTTGCGTCTGGGGGCCGAGGGGGTTGGCGGGGTCCGGGTTGTACCCCTGGAAGTCAAAGCCCCACGGGGGCAAGACGTTGTTGGTGTTTGCGTAGTTGTGGATCGCAAGCCCGATCTGCTTGAGGTTGTTGGAGCAGCTCATGCGGCTGGCCGCCTCCCGGATCTTTTGCACAGCGGGAAGCAGGAGGCCGATCAAGACGGCGATGATGGCGATCACCACCAGCAGCTCGATCAACGTGAAAGCGTCGCGGCGTCGTGGGAGAGTGTGAAACATGGTCCCTTACCTCAAAAACTCGTTGGGATAAGTTCGCAGCGGTCCAGTGGCCGTTACCACAGACCCTTGGGTTACTTCAGCTGAAACGGCTCGAGTTGGTTGACCCCCTTCTTGACCTCGACCTTGAGCGTGGAGGTCGCCTTGGTGGCGTAAGCCCCTTTGAGCCGATCCTGGGTCTCGGGCATCTCGGTGGAGAACCCCTTCTTGGCCTTCGGTGCTATCTCGGACCAGATGACGGTGACAACGTACTCGCCGGCCGGGGCGCCCTCCTTCGGCCCAGTGGCTAACTGGAAGGTACCGTCGTCCTTGACCAGCCCGGTGGGCCGTAGGGCAGTGATGTCATCTCCCCCTTTCTGGTGGAAAGTTACCAAAGCACCACTCATCGGCTCGTTTTTATAGAAGATCTTGCCCTGAACGGGGTTCAGACCGTCTTTGGCTGCACAGGAGAGGCAGCACAGGACGGGCAGCAGCGCCAACCACCGCCATCCCGGCGGCGGAAGAGAGAGAAGCATCTGCATGAATCGGACCTACCTTTCCCGACAGCTACGAGAACGGCAACAAGAGACCCTTGCAAGATTCGCGCGCTCTGATCGGTCCCTAGGTGCCAGCTTAGCCCGCCTTGCTATCGTCCTGCAACAAAAAAATGAGGAGTGTGGGTGGCAATACTTTCGGGCGGGCCGGGGGCGTCAGCCCCCGGCCCGCCCGAAAGTATTGATTAAGAGCGACAAAGAGGATGTTTGAGTGATACCCAGGCGCCGTTCTGCTTGGAGCTGGCGACGCATTGGGTGATGAAGTTCATGCCGTCGACGCCATCGGCGACATTGGGATAAAGGCTGTTGTTACTATCCACTTTCTGGCCGCTGGCCCGTGCGGCCATATCGCCATAGGCGGCGGTGTAGATATTGGCAAAGGCCTCGAAGAAGGCCTCCGGGTGGCCGCTCGGCAATCGGCACGATGCCCGCGCCGTCTCCGTCATGTACGGGGCGTTGGGATCGCGTGTGTATAGCCGGAGCGGTTGGCTGTTGACGCGGAACAGAAGCTTATTCGGCTCTTCCTGGTGCCATTCCAGCGCTCCCTTCGTACCGTCGATTTCGATCCACAGGTCGTTCTCGCGCCCATGCGAGATTTGCGAGGCCGTGACCGTCCCCAGGGCGCCGTTTTGGTAGCGGAGGACGGCCGTTCCGTAGTCATCGAGCTCGCGGCCCTCCTCAAAGATCTTGAGGCTGCACGCGATCTGGTCCGGCAGCAGACCGGTGATGAACCGCCCCAGGTTGTAGGCGTGCGTCCCGATGTCGCCAAAGCAGCCGGCTGCTCCCGAACGTTTCGGATCGGTTCGCCAGCTGGCTTGTTTTTGCTTGTCTCTTTCCAGACGCCGGCGCAGCCAGCCCTGGACGTAAAACGAGCGAATGGCGTTGATGTCGCCGAGTTCACCAGCGTGAACCATGTCGCGCGCCTGGCGCACCAGCGGATATCCCGTGTAGTTGTGCGTGAGCGCGAAGACGACGCCGCTGCGCTGAACGATCTTGGCCAACTCTTCCGCCTGGGCCAGATCGTAAGTCATTGGCTTGTCGCACATGACATTGAAGCCGGCTTCCACAAGAGCTTTGGCGATCTCGAAATGGGTGTAGTTCGGAGTGGCGACCGACGCGAAATCGATGCGTTCCGACGCGGGCAGCTTCGCCTCGGCTGCAATCAGCTCCTGGTACGAACTGTAGGCCCGCTCCGCCTTGATATCGTAGTCCGGCGCCGAGGCTTTCGCCTTGGCGGGATCCGCCGACAGGGCGCCGGCGACGAGGACGGCACGATTGTCGAGGATGGCGGCGGTGGCGTGGACGCGACCGATGAAGGCACCTTGTCCTCCACCGATGAGGCCCATCCGCAGTTTGCGCTTCAAAGGTGCGTTGACTGACATGCTGATCTCTCCTGATGGTGACTCGAGTGCGGGGTCCTTCAGTTTCTGCGTGACGTTCGAACGAGTGCGTTCTCCGGCTCAAGGACTCTCCAATCTGAGTCGCAGGGTAACGCAGGCAGAGGCGGAAAGGAAGGGTTCGAGGTAGGAAAGTCGAGGATTTGGGGGATTGTGAGGGGCGGGGAATCAATAGTCAGCATTGAGTACTGAGTACGGACCCTTCATCCCTCGCTCTCTCATAAAGGAGCGCCGTCAATCACGCGCTGCGGCGCAAGCGTCGGAGCTCGGCCTCACGCAGGCTCCAGCGGCGTTCTGCCGCGCCATCCGCGCAGAGCGCTCGAAAGTACGCCGCTTGCGTCTGCGTAAGAGTGCAATTCCGACGCTGCATCACGATCGCCGCGGTGGCGAGCAGTTGGGAGGGATCTGTATTCTCGACCAAGAGGCCGTTCCACCAGTTGCAGAAGGAAGGCACGAATTTGGGCAGCAGCCCGCCAGATGGTAAGAGGTTGCAGAACACGCCCACGTTCGTCCCCGTGTTGAGGAGCGTTCCCAGGCCGGTCTTCGTGTGGTCCCCGACGAAGCAGCCGACCTTGCTCAAGCCGGTCTTCACGGGAGCGCCATCGACGGTGACGGTCACCTCGCCGTAATCATTGCGCAGGTCACTGTTCGAGCTGCCCGCGCCAAAGTTCACCCACTCGCCGAGGTAGCTGTGGCCGAGGAAGCCATCATGGTACTTGTTGCTGCAACCTTGCAGGATACTCGCCTCGACCTCGCCGCCGACTCGGCACTGCGGCCCGAGCGTCGTGCCGGCGCGGATTTTTCCCCCGAGAACCTGGGTCTTTGAACCAATCGCACACGGTCCTTCCAGCCGCGTGAAGGCGGTGATGACCGCCTCGGCGCCAATCACAACGGGCCCGGAGCGCGTATCGGCAACCACCATCGGGTCCACATGGGCCATGGCATCCACATACAATTGGTGCACAGGGCCGACTACACTGATCCCGTGCGAGTGCTGGACATCGTCTGTGCTGAGCTCTTTGCGGCAATCGGCCGCTATCTGCTCCCCATTCTGCTCGACGAGATCCCACAAGTACTGGACGACCCGGCCGCCGACCTGATGGAGAGGTAACGTTCGCTTCCAGGTCTCCAGGCAGTTCTCCAGGGTCTGGGATGACCAGGAAGCGAGCCGATGCGGTTCCACCAGAGCCCAGGCGACTTCGTCATCGACCAGAGCGATTCCCGGAGTGCTGGGAATTTGGCCGCCCGCGCTCGGCGGTAGCCAACGCGCATTGACCAGGATCGTTGGTGCCGCCTGGAGCCAGGCTGGGTCGTTGACGGGAGTTGCCGGCTGCTGGAGGCGGTAAACGTCTACCAGCGTAGTCCGGATCCAGACGCCGCGCTCCGGGCATCCAAAGTAGCGGCACTGCTTGTGCCCGAGGGACGTCAGACCGCAGAGCAGCTCGAAGGCCGGTCGTGTCAGCGTGAGGGGCTCGAGGTTGGCGACTCTGCCGTCCTCGAAAAGACATACCCGCATTCCTCTCCTCCCTTCGTCCTCCTGAGCCGCGGACCCGGACGGCCGGCTTTCCGCGCTGGAGGCAGGTTGCACTATATACCTGGTTCTATCTCCGTTCCTAGCCCGAGTCCCAGCGCTCCCAAGGGAGGCCGGCGCCGGCAAACCAGGCAAGGCAGACAAAATGGAGGACAGGAAGGCGACGGAAAGTGCGGCTTTGCCGAACATAGAAAGCCAAACACCGGTCCAGAAAGTTTCAAGTCTGCTGGCTATGTCTACCGGGACTCAGCCAAATCACGCGGAACCCCGCTGGTGGCGGTTGCCTCCAGGCCGCGGCGCTTCGATAGGTATATAGATGCTAGCCAGCACGCCAGGGACGGCTCCGTTGCAAGCGGCAGATCCTCTCGCGGAGACCGTGGAAATGCCAAACGATGCCAAGTTCGGGATGATCGTGGGAGTGGGTGTGGTGATCGCCATCGCCATGGTCTTTTTTCGCAAGGATCCGGGTTCGAACTTGCCGTTGACGAGCGAAGCCGCCGCGGCGACGGTGGCGGCGCCCTCACCGGCGTCCCCGGACACGCTGCGCGGTTCGTATCGCCCGGTCCGGGCCAAGACCGCGATCCAGACGGACACTCCGGTCGGGGCGCTTCGATCCGAGCAACGGCATGTCGTGGCGGAAGGCGATACCCTGTTCAGTCTGGCGCAGCACTATTACGGAGATAAGGGCAGATTTGGGGAGATCTATCAAATGAATCGCGAATGCCTCGCGACCCCCGATCTATTGACCCCTGGCATGGTGCTCCTCATCCCGCAGCTGCCCGACCCCGACGAACGACGCGAGTGAATGCCACGGAACATGCCGGAAAACCGCACGATTCGCCGCCTCGTCGTACGCTCACCCCGTCTGGCCGTCCCTATCAAGGTAGATGAAGAGGTGGTAACAGTGGCTGCGCCAGCGTGTACACTCCAAGCGCCGCCCCTGTGAGGAGGAGCAGAACAAACAGCGCGGAGGCAATCCAAGACTTGACGACCACGTCCGCCTTTTCCTCAGGGAGCCGAAGTGTTCGCACGAAATCCACTGCCTGCCGCGAGGGCCGGGAGGATGCCTTGCTCGGCACCGGTCCGGGCCGCACAACCGTTTCGGTTCGCGTCGCTGCGGCCGGCACGCTGATCGTCACCGTAGGGGCTGGCGCGGTGAGAGGGCGCGGGTCCACTCGAGGCAGGGACCGGTTCGGAAATGTTGGCCGAGACGCTGGCGGCGCCGGCTGCGCAGTCTGCGCGGCGCTTGCCGGATAATCCTCAAAGGATTCCACTTCGTCCAAGGCCGTTGCCGTCTGAGCCGATTGCGGGTCTTCGAACCAGCTAGCTGGCGCCCTCTCCAGCCTGTTTTCGCCAGATTCTTTGTTATTTCCATTGCTCCCCAAAGACGCCAGCAAGCGCTGCGCCTCTTCAGGTGGATGAGTGCGCCGCAGGACCGCCATGAAGTTCTTCCCGTCCGGAGACTGCATGGCCTCGGCAAACGACGCAAACGACTTCAGCAGGTGGTGCGGATTATAGCGCAAAAGCCGAGCGTACAACTGCTCGGCCTCCTCATGCAGACCGGCATGGACGGCCGCATCGGCAGCCAAGGCCAGAAAGCGATCCCGATTCGGCGTCTGTCCCTGGTGATGATACCAGGCGGCCAGGTCGACATACGTTTGCACCGTCGAATTACTGGATGGCATGCCGGTCTCCCCAAGAAATGCTACAGTGAGGCAAAAGGGCCCAGGGGCTAACGGTTCGGCCTTTTGCCTCTCTTGAATAATACCTGCATTTTCTCCAACATGCGAAAAGGATCCTGCCATGCCGACCGATCCGTCGGGCCCATTATCCGGTGTACGTGTTCTGGATGCCTCGCGCGTCCTGGCAGGTCCGTTCTGCGGCCAGCTGCTGGGCGACCTTGGGGCAGATGTTATCAAAGTTGAACGGCCAGGCAAAGGCGATGATACTCGTGCATGGGGCCCGCCGTTCGTCGGCCCTCAGAGCGCCTACTACTTGTCCTGCAATCGCAATAAGCGTGCCATCACGCTCGACCTAGCCCAGGAAGAGGGACTGCGCCTGTTCCATGAGCTGGCCGCACGCAGTGATGTGTTGCTGGAGAATTTTCGTGCGGCCAGTACCGATCGGCTCGGATTGAGCCCGGAGAAACTTCTGGCAGAGCATCCGCGCCTGGTGATCTGCTCCATCTCTGGTTTTGGCCGGACTGGACCACTGCGCGACTTGCCTGGCTATGATTTCGCCATTCAGGCCCTCAGTGGACTGATGAGCATCACCGGGCCTGTCGAGGGCCCGCCGTGCAAGGTCGGGGTTGCGGTCACGGATGTCCTGACGGGACTGTATGCCGCGGTTGCCGTCCTCGCCTGTTTGCACGCCCGACAGAGATCGGGCCACGGCTACACCATTGACCTGGCACTGCTGGATTGTGCCTTGGCGGCGCAGGTTAACCTGGCGCAGGCTTATCTCACCAGTGGCTCCGTCCCGCCGCGCCAGGGCAATGCCCATCTGCAAATCGTCCCGTATCAGCTCTTCACCACGGCCGACGGCTGGCTCGTCCTCGCCGTTGGGAACGATGGGCAATGGCAGCGCTTCTGTCAGGTGGCCGAACGACCCGACCTGGCTGCCGATGCCCGTTTTGCCACCAATACGCTTCGCGTCCACCAGCGCGCGCTTCTCGTGCCGCTGCTGGAGGAATTGTTCCGCACGGCCACGACCGAGCTCTGGCAAGAACGGCTGCGCACGGCCGCGGTGCCGCATGCGCCGCTCTGGGACTATGCCCAGCTCCTCGGTCATCCCCAGGTGGCGGCACGTACCATGCGCGTCACCGTGCGCGATCCGGATGGCCGCCCCGTGGATCTGCTCGGCACACCCTTCCACATCGGGGAGACAACGCTCCCACAACCCCGTGTGCCGCCGAGGCTGGGACAACACACCGAGGAGGTCTTACACGAGCTGCTCGGATTGGAGAGCAACCAGCTCGCCGAGCTGCGCCGCCACGGCGTGATCTGAAGGTTCAACCGAGGAGTAACTGGTGCAGTGAAGCACAGACTCCGGCGGTGACCCGGGCCAGAAAACCATAGTCCAGCGTCTGCGGTGTGTCGCTGGGAAGATGATAGTGTGGATTACGAAAGAAAGACGTGTCAGTGATCATCAAGGCCGGATAATCTCGGTCCCAGAAAGAGCTATGATCACTCAACCGCACTTCAGGAAGCCCCTGGCCTCGCCCTGGAACGACGAGCGACTCAACTGGCAAGTCCGGGACCGTCTTCATTGCTTCGGTTACGACTCGGCAAAGCGCATGGGAGGCTTCATTGCCGCAGATGCCGATGAAGTTGCCCACAGTCGGGTACAACGGCGCCAACGGCGGGGGAAGTCGTTGGCTACCCGGGCGCAGATCGGTATAAGCCAGCATTTCCAGAGAGATCATCCCCCGAACGGTGACGCCAGCTTGCTGCATTTCTTGACTGTGAAGGGAACTCCCGACCATGCCATATTCTTCCAGGTCATACGCGACGAGTTGAACACGACCCGACCAGTTCTCCGCGTCCGCCCGGCGCGGGTGCAACCAAGAGGCCAATTCCAGCAGCGCGGCCACGCCGCTCGCGTTGTCATCAGCTCCCGGCGTGTGCGGACCGCTATCATAGTGAGCGCCGACGATGATCAGCGGCCGGCTTGGCTGATCGGGAACAGCTGCGGTGAGCAGGTTCCGAATCGTCAAACCTCCGACCTGGCTGTGCGGGCGTTCCACAGTCAAGCCGGCTGCCTGCAAGTGATGACTGATATAATCGGCTGCCTGCCGGTGGCTCGCTGAGCCAGGCGCTCGCGGAGCGGCCGCCAGAGCTTCCACGTGCCCACGAAGGCGGGTCGCCAGGGCGGTCCAATCGTTGAGTTCAATCATGACAGTCATTGATTCTCCGCAATCCCGCGTACCAAACCATTGCCGGCAGACCAAGACCTACTGGTGCAACTTCTTGTAGCGCAACCGGTGCGGGCGCTCCGCTTCTTCGCCGAGGCGCTGGCGGCGTTGAACCTCATAGGTCTGGTAATTGCCCTCGCACCAGACTGTCTTGCTGTCGCCCTCGAAAGCGAGGATGTGCGTTGCGATCCGGTCCAGGAACCAGCGGTCATGGCTGATTACGACGGCGCAACCACCGAAATTCAACAGCGCGTCCTCCAGAGCACGCAAGGTATCCACATCCAAGTCGTTGGTTGGCTCGTCCAGGAGTAGCAAGTTTCCGCCGCGCCGCAGGAGCTTGGCCAGATGGACACGGTTCCGCTCGCCACCGGATAGCTCGCCGACCTTGCGCTGCTGATCGGGACCCTTGAAGTTGAACTGGGCCACGTAGCTGCGCGAGGCGACCTTGCGCTTGCCAAGGACCAGATGCTCGGCACCGCCCGTAATCTCTTCGAACACGGTCTTGCTATCGTCGAGCGTATCGCGGCCCTGGTCGACGTAAGCCGGCACCACTGTGTCGCCCACGCGGAGACCGCCGGCATCCGGCTTCTCCTGGCCGACGATCATGCGGAAGAGCGTCGTCTTGCCCGCACCGTTCGGACCGATCATGCCGACGATCCCGCCGCGCGGTAGGTCGAAGTTGAGGTCTTCCATGAGCAGGTTGTCGCCGTAGCCTTTGCGGACGTGCTCGGCACGGACCACCAGGTCGCCCAGGTGCGGTCCCGGTGGAATTTGCAGGACCAGTTCGTTCGCCCGTTCGTCGAATTCCTGGGCGGCCAGCTTTTCGTATTGACTGAGGCGCGCTTTGCTCTTGGCGACGCGCGCGCGGGGTGCCATGCGCGCCCATTCCAGCTCGCGCGCCAAAGCCTTGCGACGGGCCGATTCCTGTTTCTCTTCCTTGGCCAGGCGTTGCTGTTTCTGCTCCAGCCAGGAGGAGTAGTTTCCCTTCCACGGAATGCCCTGCCCGCGGTCGAGCTCGAGAATCCACTGGGCCACATTGTCGAGAAAATAACGGTCGTGTGTGACCGACACGACCGTCCCGGCGTACTCCTGCAAATGACGCTCGAGCCAGGCGACGGATTCGGCGTCTAGATGATTGGTCGGCTCATCGAGCAAGAGCAGGTCGGGCCGTTGCAGCAGAGTCTTGCACAAGGCGACCCGGCGTCGTTCCCCACCGGACAATGTCGTCGCCTTAGCATCGCCGGGCGGCAGACGCATGGCATCGATGGCGATCTCGAGTTGGCGGTCCAGTTCCCAGGCATTGGCGGCGTCGATGGCGTCTTGCGTGCGACTCAGGTCCTCCAACACTTTTTCCATGACATCGGGTTCAAGCGGCTCGGCCAATCGGGCGCTCAGCTCCTCATGGCGCGACAGCAGGGCCCGGGTGGCGGCGACGGCTTCTTCGAGATTGCCGCGCACGTCTTTGGTCTCGGTTAAGCGCGGCTCCTGCGGAACATGGCCGATCGTGATGCCCTCTGCCGGCCGGGCACCGCCGAGGAAGTCCTTTTCGACCAGGGCCATGATGCGCAACAGCGTGCTCTTGCCAGCGCCATTGCCACCGAGGACGCCGATCTTGGCACCGGGAAAAAAGGCCAGCCAGATATTCTGGAGCACGACGCGCTTGCCGTAGGCCTTGCTCAGGTTTTCGATGGTGAAGATGTATTGTTCGCCCATGCAGAATCTCTTCGGGGAAAGGTGTTCCTGGCACTCCCGATGTGCCGGCGGAATACTCCGGCAATCGAGTATGTAATAGGTGTAAATTAACTTAAATAGCGAAGCTCTCAGGCAGCATGGAGGCCTCCTTGGCAGAACGAACGCGCTGGGACTGGCGACCACTGGCAGTTTATCCTAGCGGGCATTGGGCCGTCTTGCTAGCTGGGACTTTCCCCTCCCCTTCCGTCGTCGGGCCCATTATGATACCAAGAGGTGGAGTGTCCTTCCTTTCACGTCTCCCTCGGGCTTGCTTCAGGGGACCGGCAGGGGTGGTTGCGAGCAAGTGAAGGGAACGGTCGCCTCAACGGAGCCAGGAGGGGAAGTCAAACCGTTTCGCCACGGATGCTGCGAGCTGGATCGGCAAGACCCTGGGTACCTCGTCCGCTGCCGTAAAGGAGGCCCCTATCTATGACGCTGAATCCTGATGACGTGGTGGTGCTCTGCTGTCGAGTCGAGGACGGACCGAGTGGCGTGTATGGCTCCGTCAAGGAGACCTGTTGCCTGTGCTTGAGACCAGTGTGGCTCTCGCCAGCGACACGGCGCACGGTCGAAAAGGAAAACCCCGATTACAAGATTCTCTGCCTGGTCTGCGGCGAGAAGCGCCTGCGCGAGAACCCCTCCTCGGATGACAAGCTGATGATGCCCTCCGAGGAACAATGGCGGGAGATTTTCAAAGAATTGACGGACATGAATTGAGGCAATATCTCGCGAGAAACAGTGTCGGTCCCTCGGGCGGTTCGGGCTGCCGCCTTCGCTCTTTCGTGTTGGCTGTCCTGTCGCTTGCCCCAGTGGTCGCTTCGCCGAAGCGCTCCACGATTCCCGTGTAGGGACTCGACCGCGCGCCGGTCTCGAGCTCACCAGCTGCGGGCTTCTCTACCCGGCTGCCGCCAGGGTTTGCCTCGCGGAGTACCGACGAGGTGGCCATCCGCACCGGGTTCTGGGTAAGGTCGAAAGCCTTTCCCAGGTTGCCCGGTCAGACCCCTAGCCTGCCCGGCTTAACCGGCAAAAATGGCAGTTTTCTTAGATTCAACTTGACAGAGCCTACGAAACCTGCGACGGATGGATGGAAGGAGTTTTACTCGCAAGCCAGCTGTTCCGTATGTCTCAGGAATGACAGGGGTGCCCGTTGGCGCTGCTAGCCCGGCAGGCGATGGGCAGGGGCTATGGGAGGGTCACTCGTTCATGTTACACGTTACGTGTGATCTTTGCGGTAAGGAATTGGTGCCGGGAACCGACCACCGTTACGTGGTCAAAATCGAGGTATTCGCGGCTCACGATCCGGCGAGGATCACCGAAGCGGATTTGGACGACGACCACATGGAAGCGGTCAGTGAGCTCCTGCGCGAGATGGAAGACGACCTGGAGGATCCGGATGTAGCCGAGCCGGCGTACAAGCATTTTCGCTACGACTTGTGCCCGGACTGTCAGAAGAAGTACCTCCGCGATCCGCTCAGCAAGGAGGCGGCGCAGAAGTTCGATTTCAGTGAAAATTGACTCTCGGGACACTGAGCAGGGGCAGCCGCACGCGAAGATCGAGAAGGGAGAATCGGGCCTCCCTTCTCGATCCTCGTTTTTTCCTTTTTTGAGAGACCCACAAACTTACAAATCCCTTGCCTAGCGCTTGGCGTAGCGTAGCGCTTCGGCTTCCGGCCGTGGTTGGATCAGTCCCACACAGACCGGTCCCTGGCGGCCACAAGGGACGAACTGGAGCGACCCGGGCAGGTCCTGGAGCACCTCCTCCAGGGCACGATCGGCCTTCACAAAAAGCAGTGCTTGGGGCTGCTCGACGAGTGCGGCGATCAGGTGTTGACGGCGTTCGGGAGGATACGAGCAGATATCATCCCGTCGCAAATAGAACGCCACCGAATCCCAGCAACGTGGATAACAGACGATAGGGAGCTGCTTTTCCGAGAGCAGCTGCGCCTGGGATCGTATCTGGCCGCGCAGCGAGAATCTTCGCGAGTACGCGGGCAGAGCGAGGTGAATCGCGGCGAGGAGCAGGACAAAGGTCGCCGCCGCACACAGGGCGCAGGATTTCTCGGGCCGCCACGCCCGTGCGTAGTAGTACGTCGCGGCAAACCCCAAGCCGGTAGCGGCAGCGAGTACGATGCCGGGTACTGGTTTCAGTACCTCGGCGCCCATCGCCACTCCGGCCCCCGCCATTCCCGCAGCCAACACCCACAGCGTCGTGCGGTAGCCGAATCGCGTCGCGCTGCGTTCGGCGACCAGTGCTAAGCTCTGCTTCGTGACGCAAACCAGGACCAGATTCAGGTAATAGCCGAGGGCGAGCGCCAGCGGCGGCATGGCCGGCAAAATGTAACCCGGGCGTTTACTGCCCGCCGCTGAGAAGAACAAGAAACACCACAACCCGCACAGCAGGAAAAACCCCAACGCCGGGGAGCGCTCCCGAGCGGTCTCCGCGTCGCGGCGGCCGAGGAACCCGATCAGAGGACCAAGGAGCAAGGACCAGGGTAACATGCCAAAAACGAGATTGGGGAGGTAGAACCAGATCGGTTCCGCGTGGTCGAACGGGGCGACAAAGCGGAGCACGTGGTGCCTCCAGAAAAAATAACTCAGGAAGGCAGGTTCGTGCACAGCGACGCTCAGGTACCAGGGAAGGGCTAGAAGTGCCGCTATCGCTCCGTATACCAACCCAGCGCCGCGCGTCGGCCAG